>JAKLJF010000064.1 GCA_023151335.1 Thermoanaerobaculia bacterium
GGAAAACCTGCGCGACTGGTGTATCTCGCGCCAGTTGTGGTGGGGCCAGCGTATACCCGCCTGGTACCTCAAATCCGACGGCCTGTACAAGGAGACGCACATTTTCGTGGCCAAAACCGCCGAAGAAGCCCTAGAACAGGCCCGCCAGGCCACCGGCAACGCGCAACTTGGCCCCGACGACCTGCGGCAGGACGAAGACGTGCTCGACACCTGGGCCTCTTCCTGGCTCTGGCCGATCAGCGTGTTCGACGGCTTCAGCCAGCCCGAGGGCGAAATTAAATACTACTACCCTACTTCGGTACTGGTGACCGGCTGGGACATCATTTTCTTCTGGGTGGCCCGTATGATCATGGCCGGCTATGAATACAGGGGCGAGCGGCCTTTCCATTCGGTGTATTTCACCGGCATGGTGCGCGACAAGCAGCGGCGCAAAATGTCCAAATCGCTCGGCAATTCGCCCGACGCCCTGAAACTGCTCGACGACTACGGCGCCGACGGCGTGCGCTACGGCCTGATGTCGAGCGCTTCTGCCGGCGGCGATATTCTGTTCGACGATAAACTCTGCGAAAACGGCCGCAATTTCTGCAACAAACTCTGGAACGCCCTGCGCCTCCTGAAAGGCTGGCAAGTCAGCGACAACGCCGAAAACGCCGACGAAGCCCGCAAAAACGCGCTGGCCGTGCAGTGGATGCGCGAAAAGTTCAAACAAACCCTCGGCGAAGTGGACGCCAATTTCCGCTCCTTCCGCCTCAGCGAAGCCCTGCTGGCGCTATATGGCCTCATCTGGGACGATTTCTGCTCCTGGTACCTCGAAATGATCAAACCCGGCTTCGAAAAACCCATCGACCGGACGACCTACGAGGCTACCCTCGATTTGTATTCAGACCTGATGGTGGCCCTGCACCCCTTCATGCCCTTCATCACGGAAGAGATCTGGCACCAGCTGCGCGAACGCGCAACCGGCCAGGACTGTATGATGCAACGCTACCCGGAAGCCGCCACAGCCGACGAAACGCTGATCCGGCAGGTGGAAAGCGCCAAAGACGTGATCTCCAAGGTACGCGACCTGCGCAACCAGAACCAGATCAAGCCGCGCGAGGCGCTGAAAATGACGGTGCAGCAAAGCGACTCGGCCGAAACGCTGTTTGCCCGCGAAGGCCTGCGGGAAATGATCGTCAAACTGGCCGTTTTGTCGGCCCTCGAGCCCGCTGCCAGCGAGCCGGCCAACAGCAAATCCTTCGTTTCCGGTACGGAAAAATACTACGTCGAATTCGAACAGGAAATCGACACCGCCGCCGAGTGCGCCCGCATCCAACAGGAACTCGACTACCAGCGCGGCTTCCTGCGCAGTGTGGAGGCCAAACTGGCCAACGAACGTTTCGTAAGCGGCGCACCCGCCGAGGTGGTGGAAAACGAACGCAAAAAACGGGCGGACGCGCAGGCGCGGATTGCCATGCTGGAAGAATCAAAGGGGAAACTGGGATGTTAAAACCAACTGGGCCAACAGGATTTGCAGGATTTTTGCACCGGATAAAAAATCCGCTCATGCTGATCCTGTTCATCCTGTCCGTATTATGCTCAACCGGGTTCCTGTCGGAAAAACCCATGCAGGGTATTTCCTGTCGCTTCAAACACCAAACTATGCACCTGACCGCCCCCATGCGCCTGGGCCATATCGGTTTTATTCAGCGGGGCGGACTGACGAACAAAGACCTGGACACCCTGAGCAACTGGTACGATCTGCAACGCGGCTACGTGGAGATCGTCCGGCAGGAAAGCGGCCCGCAGCCGAGGTTTGGCATCGCACTGGGCTTTGAATTCGACGAAGAAAACGGCGCCTACCCTTACACCCCGGCGCACGCCAAACTCCAGTTCAAGGATTTTTCCTGGGGCGGCGTGGAGTTCAGCCAGGCCGACACGTTCAACTACACCGGCGTTTCCAACGAGGTAAGCGAAGACTTACTGGTAGAGGTACTGGGCTTTCGCAACGACACCATTTTCGGGCAGTTTTCCGGGTTGCTGTTGAGCGGGGCCGGCCCAATGGCGGTTGTCGACAGCGGGTATTTCCGCGCACGGGTGTACCGCCGGTAACGCCGTTGGTTCGACGGCGTAAAAAATTTTCGTCATTGCGCGTCATTGATCGTCATTACGTCATTGGGCGTCATTGATCATCATTGCGTCATTGGAGCATCGCCTCATTTGAAACAGCCAATTACCCTCGGCAGGATGAAGACATAATCCGTAACTTTGCCGCCAACACCATTGCTCACGTAATCGGCCAAGGCCGGTCATCTATGATATTCGATATCCTCCTCACCATTTTCCTCGTTTTACTCAACGGTTTTTTTGTCGCCGCAGAATTCGCTATTGTCAAAGTACGGGTCTCCCAAATCCAGGTGCGCGCGCAGGGCAACATGATGGCCCGCGTGGCGGAGAGCGTCGTGGTCAACCTCGATAGTTACCTGGCTGCCACCCAGTTGGGTATTACGCTGGCCAGTTTGGGTCTGGGCTGGATTGGGGAGCCGGTCGTGGGGGCGATTATCCTGAAAATCATGGCTTTGCTGGGCATGCATCCCGACCCCGAACTGGCGCATAAGATTTCACTGCCCATCGCCTTTGCCGTCATCACGGTACTTCATATTGTCTTCGGCGAACTGGCGCCCAAGTCGCTGGCTATCCGTTTTCCTACCAATACAACACTGTGGGTGGCCTGGCCGCTAAAAGCGTTCTATTTTATTTTCCGGCCTTTTATCTGGCTGCTCAACGGCCTGGCCAACATACTGCTTAAACTCATCGGCATACGACCGGTGCCGCACGCGGAGATACACTCGGAAGAGGAGTTAAAAATGATCATTTCTGAAAGCGCGGAGGGCGGCGCCATCCAGGCTTCCGAACGGGAACTGATCCAGAATGTGTTTGATTTCGACGACCGTTTGGTGAAACAGATTTACACGCCGCGCACCCAGATCATCGGTATAGAGGCGGATACCTCTTTACAGGATGCCATCGCTTTCGCGTTGCGCGAAGGGTATTCCCGCTACCCGGTTTATGAGGATTCGCTGGATCAAATCGTGGGCTTCGTGGTAGCCAAGGACTTACTGGTGGCCGCCATGGAAAAAAGCAGTAAAACCCTGCGCGAACTGATGCGGCCGGTTTTGTACGTGCATTTGAATAAAAAAGTGGTGCAGCTGCTCCGTCAATTCCAGAAAGAACGCCGTCAAATCGCCGTGGTCACCAACGAATTTGGTGGCACGGTAGGCTTGGTGACCATGGAGGACATCATCGAAGAACTGGTCGGCGAAATCCAGGACGAACACGACCAGGAAGCGCCCGCGGTTGTCAAGACCGGCGAAAAAACCTGGCGCATCATCGCGCAAACCAATCTGGACAAGATCAACGAGGCCCTGCCCGTACATTTCCCGCTCGACGACGACTACGAAACCCTGGCCGGCCTCCTCCTGAAAACCAGCGACCGCATACCGGAAGAAGGCGAGGTGATACAGGTGGGCGGTTACGAGGTGAAGATCGTGAAGATGTTCAAAACGAGTCCGGAAGAAGTGGAAGCGACCTTGCTGTTGGGGGAGTGAAGCTTACCTTTTTTTAATGAGATAAAAATACACCGGCAGGTGGTCGCTATACCCGTTTAAAAAAATATCCCCCACAAAAGTCCGCAGCGGGTACCCCCGGAACGCGCCCTCTTCCTGGAACAGCCAGGGTTGGCGGAATACGACGGGTTTGAAAAACTGCCAGCCGCCGGCTTTTTTCCACACCAGGCCCCTGGACAAAACAGTCTGGTCAAACAGGTTCCAGGCATCGCGGTAGGCCAGGGTACCGTCGCCGTTCATGAAAAGGTCGTACATCGGATTGTACATTTCCCCCTCTTTCATTTTGTCGGTACTGCGCACGGCGCGCAGCACCTGGGTCAGGCTTTTATTGTTGGGGTCGTCGTTCAGGTCGCCCATGATGATGATCTTGGCGTTAGGTTCGAGGGCGGTGAGGCTGTCTACCACCTGACGGCATATCCGGGCGGCCTCGGCACGGCGCCAGGCGGAGGCGCTCTCTCCGCCGCTGCGCGAAGGCCAGTGGTTAACCAGCACATGCAGGGGCTCGCCGTCAAGCTTGCCGCTGACATAGAGCACGTCGCGGGTATAATCACGCGCGCTGTCTTTATCGAAAAGGTAAACCGGGATAGATTTAGAGCCGGTAACGGTAAAGTATTTGGGTTGGTACAGCAAGCCCACGTCAATGCCGCGTTCGTCGGGCGATTCGTAGTGCACGATCTGATAATTGCGGCTTTTGAGCAAAGGTTGCGCCACGAGATCTTCCAGTACCGAGCGGTTTTCGATTTCACAAACCCCGAGCAATGCCAGGCCGTCGGGCGTTTTTTCGGTACCTAGCTGGCTGATCACTTTAGCCATGTTCCCTTGTTTCGACCAATATTTTTCCGAATTCCAGTGCAAGCGCCCGCCGGGTAAAAAATCGGCGTCGTTGGTAGTGGGACTGTCGAGGGTATCGAACAGGTTTTCGAGATTATAAAAACCGATAGCCGCGATTTTGAATTCGCCTTTTTGGGCAAAAAGATGGAGGGAAAGGAAAAGTCCGGTAATGACAGCAATGATGTTTTTCATATCAATTCAGACAGACGTAGTTAGGAAGGTTTCTGGTTAGAGGATTTAAGGGTTTCTGGTTAGAAGGTTTCTGGTTAAAAGGTTAAACCAAGCGCATGGCCAACCAGAAACCTTCAAACGCTCAAACCAGAAACCCAAGAAGAAGGCAAAGGAACAGGATTTGCCCGGTATTCGTCGCGGGCTTTGCAATTAATTTACATTTGTTCCTTGCTTCCGGTAGCATGGCCTTTGTTACCTTTACGCGCTTTTGTTGGCCCCCGCCGTTGTTTTCATGTCAACATCCAACACACTCAAACCCAACTCATCTGTTTCACCGAATGTTTCAAAACTTCTTTTTTTCCTGCCTGCTGTTTGTGTTTGCACAAACAGTGGTAGCGCAAACGGCTACGATCCGCGGTACCGTCACAGATCCGGAAAACAACGCGCCCGTGGTGGATGCCTCCGTAGTGCTGGCCCAAACAGGCATCTTCGCTGCAACCGACAACCTGGGCCGGTTCGTCCTGCACGATGTGCCTGCCGGCGATTATACCCTGGTGATCACCCGTGCCGGCTTTCTGCCATTCGAACAACCCGCCGGGGTAAAGGCCGGCCAGGAACTGAACCTGTCCCTCCATCTTACCCGCGACCCGGCAGCAGTGGTGATAAACGGGGGCGATATCCCGACGATCACGCTCGACGAAGGTGATGCCAGCGACGAGAGCTTTGGCGAAGTGGGTGGCCTGCTGAATGCCTCCCGCGACGTTTTTCAGAACGTTTCCAACTTCGGTTGGTTCGTTTTCCGCTTTCGCGAACGCGGCTACGACGGTGAATTTTTCCCGGTATTCCTGAACGGGATCAACATCAACGACCCCGAATCGGGCCTGGCTTTTTTTGGCGAATTTGGCGGCCTCAACGACGTGCTGCGCAACCGGGAAACCGCCGTCGGCCTGAATCCGGCCGATTACACCTTTACCGAACTCGGCGGCGCCACCAATATCGACACCCGCGCCAGCAACCACCGCAAACAGATCCGCGCCTCCTATGCCATCAGCAACCGCGCCTACCGCCACCGCGTGATGCTCACCGCGAGCACCGGGCTAATGCCGGGCGGCTGGGCCGTTTCCTTGTCGGGCAGCCGGCGCTGGGCGCAGGAAGGCTGGTACGACGGCACTTTTTTCGACGGTTACGCCTATTTCTTGTCGGTGGATAAAAAATTCGGCGAAAAACACAGCCTTAACTTTACCCTCCTGGGTTCGCCGAACAGCCGGGGCCGCAATGCCGACACTTTCCAGGAAATGTACGACCTGGCCGGCACCACCCGCTACAACCCCAATTGGGGCTATTGGAATGGCGACAAACGCAACGCCTACGTCAGCCACAGCCACCAACCCTTTGGTATCCTGCGCTACGATTGGAAGCCAGGTCAGGGCACCAACGTGCAGATCGCGGCATACGCGCAGGCCGGCGAAAACGGCCTCACCCGGCCCGACTGGTTCAATGCCAACAGCCCCGAACCCGACTACAACCGGCGCCTGCCTTCCGCCATCGAAGACCCCGAACTGGCCGAAGCCTGGGCAGAGGAACTGCGACAAAACGAATCGCTGCGCCAGATCAACTGGGCGGCCATGTGGGAAGCCAACACCATCAATACCGAAACGATCCAGAACGCCAACGGCATTGCCGGCAATTCGGTAAGCGGCAAACGCTCGCAGTACGTGGTGGCCGATTTTCGCAGCGACAGCAAAGAAGCCGGCTTCAATGCCCTGCTCCGCCAAACCCTCAGCACCCGCTTCGCCCTTACCGGCGGCGCCAGTTACCAGTATTACCTGGGTCGCAACTTTAAAACCGTGGACGATATTCTCGGCGGTGATTTTATCGTCGACTGGGACCGGTTCGCCCAGCAAGACCAGCCCACCAACCCTACCGCGCGAGACAATGACATCCGTACGCTCAACCGCATTGTAAAAGAAGGCGAAACCTTTGGATTCGACTACGACGAAAATATCCGCAAGGCCGGCATTTGGCTTCAGGTACGCGGCGACCTTCGCCGCTTCAGCGTTTTTGCCGCCGCAGAAAACCGGTTTACCGAATTCTGGCGCACCGGACACATGCAAAACGGGCGTTTCCCCGAATCCTCCCTGGGCGATTCGAAAAAACACGTCTTCAATACATACGGCCTGAAGGCAGGCGTTACCTACAAACTCAGCGGCCGGCACTTCCTGTACGCCAACGGCCTTTACGGAACCCGTGCGCCCCTGTTCCGCGACCTGTTCCTGTCGCCGCGCATCCGCAATCAGACCCTCGAAGGCGCCGACCCGTATAAAATTTCGAGCATAGAAGGCGGTTACCAATGGCGGGCGCCCCGCTACCGCGCCCGTCTGACCGGGTACTTTACCCAATTCAAAGGGGAATACGACAACTACCTGGTATATGTACCCGCGCAGGGTGTTTTCGGCTCGGTGCTGCAACAGGGAATCGATCGCGAGCACGCGGGCGTCGAATTTGCCATTGAAGCAAAACCCATCATCGGCTGGACCTTCAGCGCGGCTACCAACCTTGGACGCTATATCTATACTTCCCGCCCCGAATTGTTCCTTACCCTGGATAACACCGGCGAAACCGTGTTGAACGGCGTCACCGTTTATCAGAAAAACTTCTACGTGCCGCGCACACCACAAACAACCGCCACGGTGGGTGTGCGGTACGAAAGCCGGCGCTTTTGGTTTGCCTCCCTGTCGGCGAACTGGGCCGACAACTTCTGGTACCTGTTCGACGCCACCCGCCGCACCGCCGGTTTTGTGGAACCTTTCGAGCGGGGGTCGGAATTGTGGCATCTCATCATCGACCAGCAAAAAGCGCCGGCCGCCATTACCGTCGACTTCTTCGGCGGCAAATCCTGGCGGATCAAACGCAACTATTTCGTTTATCTGAATGTCGGCGTAAATAATATTCTGAACAACCTGAATATCGTCACGTCTGGCCGCGATGCATACCGCAACGCCTACCGCAACGACCTGACCGATGTGCGGCTGTACACCACCCAGATCACTTACGCGCCCGGCACAAATTATTTTATCAGCCTGGCTTTGCGGATTTAATGTGTTGATTTGTTGATTTGTTGATTTGTTGATTTGACAACCAAGCGCTTGGGCCCTCAAATCAACAAATCAACAAAAACCCATTTATTCAAAATAAAAAATTAAAAATATGCGCTTGTTCAATAGGCACTTTCATCTGCTTTCCCTTTTTTCCCTCTTACTGCTGGCCGGCGTTGTTTCCTGCGTAAAAAAAGACTTCGACGAGCCGCCCACCGGCGGCGAACCGGTAAACGTGACGCCGAACACGACCATCGCCGACCTGAAAAAACTGCATGTGACGAAAGGCGGTTTTGATAAAATTACCGATTCCCTGATCATTGGCGGCCAGGTAGTGATGGACGACCGTTCGGGCAACTACTACAAAACCCTGGTGATCCAGGATGCTTCGGGCGGCATCGAAATCAAATTCAACGACGGCTATCTGTACAACCAGTTCCCGGTGGGCCGTACCATGTACATTTATTGCAAAGACCTGCTGCTGACCGACTACAACGGCCTGCCGCAACTGACCGGATCGCTGATCTTCGAAAACGGGGTTCCCGGTGGTGTGGGCCTGACAGAGTCGCAGGTACGCAGCAAAGTGGTAAAAGGCCCGGTGGCTACCCCGCCTGCTCCAAATACCATCGGGATCAAACAAGTGTCCGATGCCATGCTGAGCACGCTTATCAAGCTGGAAAATGTGCAGTTCGTGTACTGCGACGCCGGTCGCACCTATGCCGACGCCGCCACGCAAAACAGCCTGAACCGGATCATCGAAGACTGCAGCGGCAACGAGATCATCCTGCGTACCAGCGGTTTCGCCGATTTCGCCTCCGCGCGCACGCCCACGGGCAACGGTACGCTGGTCGGCGTATTGGGCAAATACGGCAGCGACTATCAGTTGTACATCCGCAACCAGGACGACTTGATCATGACCGGCAACCGCTGCGGCAGCTCCGGCGGACCGGTAAGCGGCACCTTAACGGATATAAGCGCCATCCGGGCGTTGTATACCGGCACCACTACCAGCGCGCCGGCCGGGCTGAAGATCAGGGGTATCGTCATTTCCGACCGCCTGAACAACAACCTGAACAACCGCAATTTGTACCTGCAGGATGGCACCGCGGGCATTGTCGTACGTTTCCAGGCCACGCACTGCTTTGAATTGGGCGACGAAATAGAGGTCAACGTATCCAACCAGGAGATCAGCGAATTCAACGGCCTGCGGCAGGTGAACAACGTGCCGCTGGAAAACGCGCTCATCGTGGCGTCGGGTAAAAGCGTGACCCCGCGCGAAGCCACGGTCGCCGAGATCAACGCCAATTTCGACGCTTGGGAAAGTACGCTGGTGCGTGTCAAAAATGCGACGATCACCGGCGGCAGTACCCTGGCCGGCAGCAAAACCGTGAACGACGGCACGGGCAACATCGTCCTGTTTACAGCCAACAGTGCGGCCTTTTCCAGCATCCCGGTGCCGGCAGGCGCCGTGACGCTGACGGCTATCGTGACCGATTACAACCTGAAGGAAATTGCCCTGCGTAATGCAGGCGATATTCAGCAGTAAGCAGCCGGCAGGTACGTTTACGAAACTTTGAAAGTTTCGTAAACGTACCACGCCGGCCACGAGCAACGATTTTTGAGTTGCAGCGTTATTTTATCCGATGTGCAGACAGGTCTTTTGTTTTTGTTTCTTTTTAAGCGCTTTTTTAAATGCGCAAACACCCGATACACTGGCGCCCGTATTGGACACCGCGGCTTTTGCCGCTGCTTCCAAAACGGGCGCCAGTGTGCGTAAAGCCGGCTTTATCCGCAGGATTTTCACCAAAAATTACCCCAATCCGCGCACGGCGGCCTATTTGTCGCTGGCATTGCCGGGCGCCGGACAGGTTTACAACAAACGCTGGTGGAAATTACCTTTCGTTTACGGAGCATTGGGCGCCGCCACTTATTTTGAGATCAGAAATTACCGGCAATACGCAGAACTGCGCGACAACTACAAATGGGTGGTGGATGGCGACGACAATACCAACCCCACAGAAGCGCCATACATTTTTATGGACGCCACCAGTCTGAAAAGCTACCGCGATACATGGAGACGGTATTTTGAACAAACCTCCCTTGTACTGGGTTTAGCCTACATCCTGACTGCCACGGAAGCTTTCGTAGACGCACACCTGTCGCGTTTCGACGTAAGCGACGACCTGAGTTTTCGGGTCCGGCCAGCGGCAGAAACAGTTCCGTGGGGTTCAGGCATGGCATTTGGAGTAGGTTTGTCCCTGCAATTCGGCACAACCCGACCCCGCACAACGCCACCCTGACCCTCCCCCTCTAAACCTCATAAACCCTCTAAACCCTCTAAACCCTCTAAACCTCATAAACCCTCTAAACATACATAACCCAACCATCCCTTGCGCGCCACTTTCGACAGCGAATCCGATAGCCTGGAACTTACCCAGCGTCATTTTACCGACAGCCTGCGTTTTCCTTTGGCCGCGGTAGCATTCCTTTGGCTGGTACATATCTACCTGACCTTCGCCGGTGTCGACCCCGGATGGTATGGGGTCATGTCCCGCCATATATGGGGCTTAAGGGGTATCGTCACCGCGCCTTTGGTACACGGCAGTTGGGAACATCTGTTGTCCAATACGTTCCCTTTGTTTATACTCAGTGCCCTGTCGCTTTACTTTTACCGGAAGGTTGCCATGCGGGCTTTCTGGATGATCTATTTCGGTACCGGCATTTCCGTTTGGCTTCTGGGTCGTGAAGTATTGCATATCGGCGCCAGCGGGGTGGTATACGGACTGGTTGCATTTATTTTCTGGAATGGCATTTTCCGCCGCAGCCTGCGCTCCATTATCCTGGCGCTGATCGTGATGGTGTTTTATAGCGGCATGTTCCTGGGTATTTTGCCTGCCCAGGAAGGGATTTCCTGGGAAAGCCACCTGTTGGGCAGCCTGGTTGGTATTTTCGCGTCCTTTTGGTTCAAAGGCGAACTGGAAGACGACGAACTGGAAAAACACGACCCCTTTGCCGATGAACGCTCGGCAGAAAAAGAATACTTTTTACCCCGCGATATTTTTGATAAAACAAAAGCCCAGCGTGCCCTGGAAGCCGAAGAAGAAGCCCGCCGCCGTCAACAGCAAAACGATACTTTCTGGCCGCCCTTCTGGAACCAGAACAAAACCTGGGAGTGAGGATTGCGGATTACGGATTGCGGATTAACCCAGCTCTTGGCACCTCAACCATTTCCCAAGTTAAATGATAATGCCAAGAGCTGGGTTAATCCGCAATCCGCAATCATATGCTTGACGCTCCACAATACATACTCCGTTGTTTCCAGCTGGCCCGGCTGGGGGCCGGCAGCGTATCGCCCAACCCCATGGTTGGGGCGGTGCTGGTGTATGACGGCCGGATCATCGGCGAAGGCTGGCACCGCCGCTATGGCGAAGCGCACGCCGAGGTAAATGCCGTGCGGGCAGTGGCGCAGGCAGACCGGCCCCTGATCCCGCAAGCCACCTTATATTGTTCGCTGGAACCCTGTTTTCACCACGGCAAAACGCCGCCCTGCGTCGACCTAATCCTGGAACAAAAAATTCCGCGGGTGGTCATCAGCAATACAGACCCCAATCCGCTGGTGGCCGGGCAAAGTATACAGAAATTGCGGAATGCCGGTGTGGAGGTGACGACGAACATACTGGAAGCAGAAGGGCAATACCTGAATCGCGCATTTTTTACCTGGATACTGAAAAAACGACCCTATGTTGTGCTCAAATGGGCGCAAAGCGACGATGGCTTCATTGCGCGCACCGGAGAACAGACCGCTATTTCGGGGCCGCTCGTACAGCGCCTGCTACACCGCTGGCGCAGCGAATCGGATGCCATCCTGGTGGGTACCACCACGGCCCTCACCGATAACCCACGGCTCGACAACCGCCGGTATTTCGGTAGATCTCCCCTGCGCGTAGCCCTCGATTTTAAAGCAAAAATCCCGGATTCAGCCTTTTTGCTGGACGATAGTTTACCTACCTGGATCCTGGGCCCTGCCCGGTCATCCAATTTCCGAAACACGATTTTTATAAATATCACACCCGAAAACTGGATACCCGCGCTGTTGCAGCAGTTATATGAAAGCAAACGGTCAATACTGCTGGTTGAAGGCGGTGCGAATACGCTCGGACAGTTTACAGACGCCGGTTTATGGGATGAAATCCGGGTGATCCAAAATCCGCGCCGCTTGGGCGCCGGAATAGGAGCCCCGGTCGTTCCGGCAGCTGCCCGGCTCCGGGAGGAGTTTGCGGCCGGCGATGATACAATTCGGATTTTTACCCGATAAATTTTTCACCACCGAGGCACGAAGGCGGTCCGTCTTCATGCCTCCGCGCCTCCATTATTTTAGCCGGACAAAATCAGCCGCGCAGCCTAATCACTTGACACACCCTCCAAAATAATTTGCACATTCCAAAATTGCTTGTAATTTTACCGACCATTCGGTAAGTAAAAAATATTAATGTATTTATTATTAGTGATTTATAAATATAATTAAAAAAAATTAAATACCTGAATTGCCACTTTTCCGACACATCAGGCGTCATATCATCAAAAAAATTTCAACCATGCCGGTCGTCAAAATTGATAAAAATGATTTTCTGCTGCGGTGCTGGGAAGTATTCCACCTGAATGGATACTACAATACCAGCATGCAGGATCTGGCCGCGGCCACGGGTTTGCAAAAGGCGGGCTTGTATCATCACTATCCGACGAAGGAAGACCTGATGCGGCGGGTGATGGAATTTGCCCTGGATCAGTTCCGGCAATATGTGCTGGCTGTGGCCGGTGAAACAGACCTGCCACCGGAACAGCGGCTTGAAAAGTTGTTGCGCCGTCATAAAAAACTGGCTACCCTGCATCGTCAGGGGTGTTTTTTTGCCAATATCGCACTGGAAACCGGCCGGGAGGAATTGTTTAACGACGTGCTCAAGACAGCTATGACAGAATGGGCTGAAACCGTCGGGCAGATCTTGTCGGAACGCATGCCTGCTGATCAGGCGCGCCGGGAGGCTTTACGCCTGATTATGGAATACGAAGGCGCCGTGTTGTTTTACAAAATAACCGGCGAAAATCAATACCTGGAAGATTTTGTGCGGCGGACGGTAGGTCTGATAAGCGAACCGGCGCCGGCTTTGATCAACTGAATGAAAACATTAATTAAAAAATTACGCTATGAAAACGCGTCCTGTCTTCTTTTCTGCCGCCCGTTTGATCGGTATGCTGTTAAACACCTTGGCCAGCATTTCCCCCGGGCTCGCCGGCCGGATTTCCTTTTTGCTGTTGGGCATGCCCCAACGAAAAAAGCAAAAGCAGGAAGAACAAGCCTTCCTGGCTACCGCCGACCTTCATTTTGAAACCATCAATGGCGACAAGGTAGCCGTATATCACTGGGGTTTTCGCGGTCCGGTGGTGTTGCTCGCGCATGGCTGGGAAAGCCATGCCGGCCGTTGGCGCAAAATAGCCCCGCCGCTGGTGCAGGCAGGATTTCAGGTAGTGGCCGTGGATGCCCCGGCGCATGGCCGCTCGTCGGGCCGGCGTTTTACCATGGTGCGTTATGCCGACATATTGCGCGCACTGCTCCAGCGATTCGGCCCCATTCATGCCCTTGTGGCGCATTCTGTCGGCGGAGCTGCCGGCATTTGGGCGATGGGAACCGTCAGTCCGGCCCTGCGCCCGCAAAAAGCGGTTATCCTGGCCTCTTTCAGCCACTTGCAAACCATCATGGACGGCGCCCGACAAAAAGTAGGCGCCAGTGACGCCCTGATGGCAGCCATGGATGCTGAAATTGAACGGGTAACCGGCGCCCGGATCGCACACTACTCGCTGATGCGTCAGGCGGAGAAACTGGGCGACGTAGACGCACTCCTTATACATGACCGCAAAGACCGGGTAACCGCGGTGCAGGAAAGCGAAAAACTGCACCGTTCCTGGCCCGGCGCCCGGGCACTTTTCACCGAGGGATACGGCCACGGGCTCACCGCCCCGGCAGTCACCGAAACCGTGCTGGATTTTGTGCAGGCAGGAGTGGTAGCATGATTTGTTGATTCGTTGATTTGTTGATTTGTTGATTTGAGGGCCTTGCGCTTGGCCGCCTCACCAAGCG
>JAKLJF010000650.1 GCA_023151335.1 Thermoanaerobaculia bacterium
TACCAATTCTCCTGGTCGCCGCCCATCGGTTTGCACCCGAATGTCCCGCTACCAATGGATACTATTTCCGCATTGAACGGCGGCGATTATTGGGTGACCGTGACCGATGCCGCCGGCTGTACGGCCGTTTCCCCGGTGTTTAATGTGGAAGAAGCGCCGCCGTTGCAAATTGTGATTTCGAACATCGTGAACATTATATGCAAGGGCGATTCCACCGGACAGGTTTCCTGCGGGGTTTCGGGCGGACTACCTCCGTATAGCCTGCTGTGGAATAACGGCTTAACACAAACGAATCTCAACCACCTTCCCGCCGGCAATTACCAGGCAACCGCCACCGATCTGCGCGGGTGCAGCGTCGTATCAACGGTGGCGCAGATACAGGAACCGGCCCTTCCGATGGGCATCACCCTGAACAGCCTGAAAGATGATAAATGCGGCAAACAGGAAGGCAGTATCCAACTGACCGTAACCGGCGGCATAACGCCTTATCAATATTTGTGGAACAATATGGCTGTGACGGCATCCCAGTCCAACCTGCCCGCCGGAATCTACCAATTAACGACTACCGACAATTTGGGTTGCAGCATCGTTTCGCCTTTATATACGATCCAACAACTCGCGCTTCCCATTTTGTTGCTCGATTCCATCATCACAGCCGTGCCGTGTAAAGGCGACAGCACCGGCGCCATCCAGACTTCTTTTACCGGCGGCACGCCGCCTTATCAATACGCCTGGAGCAACGGCGCTTCCACGCCATATTTACAAAACATTCCGGCAGGCAATTATTTTCTGACCGTTTCCGATGCAGCCGGCTGTTTCGACTTTTGGACCTTCCCGGTTACCCAACCGGTCGAGGCGTTATTCGCCACCTGGACAAAGGACTCTACGGCTGGCGGTTGGACGATAACGCTCAGCCCCGGCGGTGGCCAACCACCCTTCCATATTCAATGGGATGAGAAAAGCGGCAACCAAACCGGCCCCGTGGCCACCGGGTTGGCGCCGGGCCTCTATCGCGTAACTGTGACCGATGGTTTGGGTTGCATGCGGACGTTCGCTATTCCGGCAGGCTCATTTGTGTCTACCCGTTTGCCTGAACTTTTTTCGAACATTGTGCTCGCGCCCAATCCGACCACAGGGTTGGCCAGGCTTTCCGTTGATCTCCTGCATCCGGAGCCCCTTGAAATACGCGTTTTTAATACGTTGGGGCAAGCCGTTTTCACCAGGGCGGTGACCGGTAAAAACGCCACACACGTTATCCCGCTCGATTTGAGCGGGCAGGAAGCCGGCCTTTACTGGTTGCTTGTCCGCCTGCCCGATGGGCAGTATAAAACCATTCGTTTGATACTGACTGAATAGCGTCATCTAAAAGTTTGGCGGCTTGCAGAGTTTTGTGGAACTTCGCGGCTGCTTTTCCGGCTACTGCCATTTACTGACGACAAGTGTTAGCTTTATTCCGTAATAATCAGGTTTCAACGGCCCTCATATTGGCCATATACGTCATCGTACTTCACCTGCCGGCCATGCTGGGTTGGGTGAAGCCTGCTGATAATGCGGAATCCGGGTTTAACACGCTGTTATTCCGCGACGTTTTTGGCTGGGCCCTGGCTGATACGCGACGTGCCGCCATGCTGGCCACTGTACTGGTATTTATCCAGGCCGTACTGCTAAACCGCCTGGTTGATACTTTCCGGATGATGCATGACCGTACCTGGGTTCCGGGCGCCATGTATGCCCTCGCAGCGTCGGTCTTGCCCGATTTTTTATTTGTATCGGCGCCCCTGGTAGCAGCCACGGTCATACCGCTTGCCCTGAGCCGTATGTTTAGCGTTTACAAACAATCCATGGCGTTCGGCGCCGTTTTCGACAGCGCCTTCTGGCTCACGGTCGGCAGCCTTTTTTATCCACCGCTCGCCTGGTTATTGCCGGTATGCTTCATCGGGTTCTTTAGCCTGCGCTCCTTTCATTTAAGGGAACAAATCGTCTTTTTTACCGGTGTGTCCGTACCTTTTATCCTGGCATTGACTTTCTATTTTTGGTACGATGCGGCCCCGGCATTTCTGAACGGACAATTCGCCGGAGGATTGCAGATTTCTATCTATGCGTTGCCAGACGGTTTATACGGCTCCCTGAAAACGGCGTTACTGGCCCTGATGCTGATCATTGTGCTGGCTGGCTTTAATGTTTATTATTATAAAAAACTGATCCAGATACAAAAGTTTATCACCATTCTGTACTGGATTTTATTTGCCGGTCTATTCGCGATGTTGCTGCATGGCGGCACCCAATTCCGGCAATTTATACTGCTGGCACCCTCGATAGCCATTTTCATGGCTTATTCTTTTCAATCCCTGCGCAATATCTTCATGGCGGAAGTATTTCATTTTGGTTTACTGGCCGCCGTGTTTTTTATACAATCCAATTGTGACGACGATATGGTGCACGTGCTGGGCGACGTAATGGGTGAGGAGGTCGTCAAACTCTGGCATAAAAATACCACACTGCCTGATGTGGATTGTGTGGTACTGCCGGGCGGCTTTTCTTACGGCGATTACGTGCGGGCAGGCGCCATCGCTCAATTTTCGCCGATCATGCAGGCGGTAAAAACGTTTGCAGCAAACGGCGGTTATGTATTTGGCGTTTGCAACGGTTTTCAAATACTCTGCGAGGCCGGTCTGCTACCCGGAATTTTGCTGCGCAACGCCAATCAGCAGTTTATTTGCAAAAATGTTTGGCTAAAACCGGAAACCAACCGTTCGCCCATTACGGCCGGTTTGGAGCTGGATCGTGCCTTGAAAATACCCATAGCCCACGCCGAGGGCAGGTACTTTGCCGACCCGCAAACGCTCGACCGGCTGGAAGCCAACGACCAGGTACTGTTCCGGTACTGTACCCCCGCCGGAGCGGTAACGCCCGATGCCAATCCCAACGGCGCCGAACGCTCCATCGCGGGCATCTGCAACGAGGGCCGGAACGTGTTCGGCATGATGCCCCACCCCGAACGCGCCGCGGAGGCCGTGCTGGGTAATACCGACGGGCGGGGATTATTCGAGTCACTGATCGCGTCGTTGGCGGTGGCCGGGTAAAATTACCCCTCCCACTTATCCTCCCGGCCGTCTTACCTGCCTTTTGACGTCGATCTCACGCGACTCGGTATCCGCAACCGTTTTTTACGCAGGCTGGCCGGAGTGTTCAATATCATCAAGATACCGGCGCCGGCGCTGGAGGTGACGGACAAAGGTGGGGTGCGGTTTTAACGGGTGTTTTTATGAGGGTTTTCTGCCATCCGGAAACACAAATCCCGCTTTCAGCCCTTCAGCCAAAAGCGGGATCTCAATTTGTAATTCCGGTGGACCTGGCGGGAGTCGAACCCGCGTCCGGACAAAGCGCCGCAACGCTTTCTACATGCTTAGTTCCCGATTTGGATTGTCGGGTGCGGGGTTGGTTCGGGAACCGGCACTATCGCACCTTAGCCGTTGAAGTTTCGCGGGCAGTAACGGCGTTCTGCACACTAGTCCCAGAGAGTTTTATACGCGGCACGG
>JAKLJF010000651.1 GCA_023151335.1 Thermoanaerobaculia bacterium
GACAGTGCCCAAGAGTGCATAGGGAGTGACTGCCTCCTTGAAGGAGCGTACCTAAACTCCCGTGATGGTGTTTGTGAGGGCGTACCTAAACTCCCGTGCTTTAACCGGGGAGAAACAACTTCTTTTCTGGCTGAACCGGAGGGGGAGAGTTTTTGAGTTTGAGGCCGCGATCTGTTTCTTCGATCTTGGCATCCTGGTAAAACTTTAGCACCAGTTGCAGTCTTTCACGGAAGTTCTGGCGGAATTTGCGAGAATTAGAATAGGTTCCCCCAAATTGGTCTTCCAGTGCTTTCCAGGTAATCACCTGCGGCTTGGTCGCACTGATGCGGTGGAGCCGTTGCGCCAGCCATACATAAATATCCAAGGCCATTGCATTGTTGGCAAGAGATGCCAATACTCGCTCATCAAGAGGGATGGCGTGCTCCATCAGGCTATGATGAAATTTATCTGACAGTTTTATTGTTCCTGGCCACATCACCTTTTGCTTGTCATCCTTGCTAAGCCAAAGTTCCAGGCTATCAATAATGTCAAGTTTGCCGGTAAGGGCGGTATCCTCACTTGTGCTATAACCAATTCGGATTGTGGATGCTGCCAGCCTGTTGATTTGATCTTTAACGGCAGTGATGGTTTTACCGCCCGTATCAAGGCCAAGTTTTTTAACGAAGGCCGTTAACGAATCCTCGACGGGTATCACGGGGTTCTGGGTGCGAATAGCAATGGTATTAATATAGGCGAGAACAAGGCGTGCCTTGGGGCCAAAAGGCAAGGGGACAGGCTCAAAGGTTTTAGTTCTGGGATTAAACAATTCTCCCGCCTTCAGCAGTAAATGCGCGTGCCCCTGAACCTTGAGGTATTCCCTTACGTCCTTTCCTGGGTCTTTGTAGGGCAGGAATGTCTGGCACAGCACCGAGTGCAGGAAAGCGGCATCTTCAATCTCCCCGCCTTTTTGCAGGATGCTCACCAGGCCGTTAAACCGTTTGGCCTGTACGGGGGTCATGTCGAATGGCAGCCGATTTTCCATATTTTACAAGTTGCGTCCGCTGGACAGGGTTAAAGTGGGAGTTTGCCACGCTACCTTAATACTCGCGCAGTGGCAAAGGTATAACTTCTTTGCGTAAAGATTTAAAGAAATAAATACTTATTTATTCCACAACCTTGCTGCGATCATCCGCTCCTCTTCTCCGAGAGCGTTGGCATAAATGGCCGTAGTGGTGAGGCTGGCATGGCCAAGCCATTTGGAAGCGAGATTGAGCGGGATTCCCTTTTGCAGGCATTCGATGGCGAAGGCATGGCGCAAGCCTTTAGCGGTTGCGTGGATTCCGTCAATACCCGCCGCCGCCATGACTTCTTCCACGCGCCGGGTGGCCGTGCGGCGTGACCATTCCCACAGGAGCCAGTCCTGGCGCTTTTCTCCGCGCTTCGGTTTTTTCAGCCGGTGCACCTGGTCGAGTTCCCTTAAGAATGCCTCCGGCAGTGGCACCTGGCGAAACACACCTTTGCGCCGCTTTTTCAAACTCTCGATGGTGACCGCCTTGCTTTCAAAATCCACGCGGCTTCGCAGAATGGCCAGTGCCTCGCTGATGCGGCAGCCCGTCCAGTAAAGAAAAAGGCAGAAGGTCATCACCTCATAAGAGGTTTGCCTTCTGGCTGCATCATGAAACCGCTGGCGCTCCTCGCCGGTGAGGTATTTACGCTGGCCGTTGCCGTCGAATAATTCGATCCGGCCCGTCGGCTTTGTCTGCTCTGTTTTTATCGGTTGGCTCATTACACATATTGTAGTGCGTCAAAGTAGAATGTAAACCTAACGCTTTCAGGCGAAAGTAGGGTAGGGGAGTAGTATATTTTGGCACAGAATAGACTATTCTGTGCCAATACCCCCTTTTGTGTCCTACCGCCTTTGGAGGCTCCCACAGACCTTTGCAGAAGGGTTTGCGAAAGTGAAATGTTAAAGTTTCCTTAACGAACCCGGTTTCAGGCCATTTTCGGAAGGTTTCAAATTTTTCGAGGATAGTTATATGAAAATCGCAGGTATCAGGAAAAAAACGCGGCTTTGCCCGCTGTCCTTTCCGCTGCTGAGCGACTGCTGCATTTTTGTGAACAACCCCAAACTAAAAAAACTTTTTGATATGGTAAACATGGTGACTGTCCTGCTGACGATATTCTTTTTCCTGCTTCCGCTCTTGTACAAGAAATGGAAAAAGGAAAAAGTCGAACTCTCTGATCTGCTCAATTGTGCCCTGGCCGCAATGAGCCTGCCCAACCTGTTTATCTACATTTATTATCAAATGGCCAACCCACTGGAAGCAACAAAAATGGCAGAACAACAGCAATACTCGCTGATCGGTGTGTTGACGATCTTATTCATCACGGCTGACAGTATTTTAAAGGTCTTCGCAAGGCCTCCAACACCATGATTTATTGCCTCCTTTTGCGGTAACGGCACTTCCTTTAAGGCGAGAATGTATTATGGCGTATAACCCTTGCATAATTTTTTCGATCTTTGCCTGCCTTACTTGTCTTCTTGGCTAAAGTCGCTAAGATGCTCGTATGCGCAAAGAAATCAAACATTTAGTAGACTATCCGTTGATGAGTAACAACTTAAAACAGGCCGTCAAAAATCACATGGATTCCATCGAAATGATGGATCGGGAAGACCTGTTAAAGATGGTCAAGACGATGATGAGCGGTGGCATTACGCTGAATTTCCACGGCAAGCGGGCCGCCCAGGAGATTGATAAGAAAGTAAGGCCACGCCAGACCCTTATCAAGAAAGAGTTGTCCGTAGGTACGCCGGAAGAGCAGGCGCGGAACCTGGTGATTGAAGGGGAGAACCTTCAAGCGATGGTGACGCTTTACAAAGAACGTGGCCAGATAGATTTGATCGTGACCGATCCGCCGTACAACACCGGCCAATACTTCCGGTATAATGACAAGTGGGATACCGACCCCAACGATCCCGAACTTGGCCAGATCGTAAAAATGGAAGACGGGTCGAGACATACCAAGTGGATGAAAGCCATGCTGCCCCGGCTGAACATGATGCATGCCATGTTGAAACCAACCGGTGTTTTGGCGATCTGCATTGACGACAATGAGTTGTTCCACCTCGGTATGATGTTAGATGAAATTTTCGGCGAGCAGAACCGCATAGCCATAATTAACTGGCAGAAATCGTATGCCCCTAAAAATGATTCGCGGCATGTCTCCACAGCCACAGAATATGTTTTAGTTTATGCCCGAGATAAATCATTGGCAAAAACTGGCCTTGAGGGTCGAAGCGACCAAATGAATAGAAAATACAAAAATTTTGATAATGATCCCTATGGGCCTTGGAGAAGTGATAATGCAACCAGCAGAGACCGTAGAGACCATGACCGCTACGGTATTCAATCTCCTTTCACTGGGGCCATTCATTACCCCGGAACCCCTTCTTGGAGGGTTCCTCGCACTAAGATTCAAGCCTTTCTTGAAGAATGGGGTTCTATCTACTTATTAAAAGATATTGGAGACGGTCGTCCAAAAGCCTTTGTTAT
>JAKLJF010000652.1 GCA_023151335.1 Thermoanaerobaculia bacterium
TCGTGGCTGTTGCGGCTGAGTTGTTCGGCCACTTCGCGGAAACTGCCGTCGGCATTCTGCAGCCGCTCGCGCAGGGCCGTAGCCGCGGCCTGTTTTTCGGCCAGTTGGTTTTCGATCTCCTTGTTGCTCGCTTCCAGTTTCACGATCAGGTCGCCGCTTTCAGCTGCCTTGGCGTCGAAATTTTGCACGAAAGTGGCGATGTTGTCCATACGCGCGCGCAGGCCGGCCTGTTCCGATTGCAGACGGCCCATGGCCTCCCGTTCGCGGGTGAGGAATACCGACTGGTCTGCGTTTTTCAGGCTTTGCAGGTGGGTGCGCAGGGTGGCCAGGCGGTTGTTGTAGTCCGTTTCGGCGGCTTCGAGTTTGCGGATCTCGGTGTCGAGGATTTCCAGGTTCTTTTTCCGGCCTATTTTTTTGCCTTCGAACAGGCCTACCGAACCGCCGCTGAGGCTGAACCGGCGGCGGATGAAGGCGCCGGATTTTGAAATCAATGTAAGGTTGCCATCTCCGGAAGGAGTGGGCGTTGCGTCATCTACAATCAGCACGTTTTCCAAAAGATACGCCACCAGCGGGCGGTATTGCGGGTCCACTTCTACCAGGTCGATGGCCTGCTGGCCGGCTGGCAGGAGCATGAGCGGCGGCTCGTATTGGGCGAAGGCGTCGAGCAGGAAAAAGTTGGCGCGGCCTTTCTGGCTTTTGCCGAGCAGTTGGATGGCCTGCACGGCGGCATCGGCGTTGGGCGCCACGTAGTAGTTGAGGTAAGGTTCGAGGTAGTTTTCGATGATGACCCGGAATTCCTCGCGCACGTAGATGAGGTCGCTGAGCAGGGGGCAGTTTTTGGCCCAGTCTTTTTGCTGGCTCAGGAATTTGATACTTTCGGGAAAGCCTTCGAGGCTTTCCACCATACTTTTGGTGAGTTTGTATTCGTTGCGTTTGGCGTCGAGCTGGCGGTTGTGGTCGGCCAGTTTTTTGGTCATGGCCTCTATGTCGCGCTCCGTGTTGGCAATGTCGGCGCGGCGTTTTTCCTCGGCGCTTTCCACACCGGCGATCCTTTGCTGCTGGGCGCCGACGGATTTGTCCAGTGCGGCGATTTTGCCTTCGAGGTCCTGCATTTCGGCGCGGCGGGTGGCCACGTCGGCCAGGGTGCGTTCCACGTCGCGGCGGAGGTTGTCGATCTGGTTTTGCTGTACGGCCTTTTGTTTTTCCAGGTCGACGATCACGCGCTCCGCGGCCTGTTGTTCGCGCACGAACTCGTCGAGGTTGCCCTTGAGCAGGTTGTGGTCGGAGCGCACTTTTTCGAGCAGTTGCCTGGCTTGTTCGAGGGCTTCTTCGAGTTCGGCTTCCACCCGTTTTTCGTAGTTGAGGTCGGTTTGGTAGCCTTCAATTTCGGTTTCCAGCTGGCGGGCGGTGTCGGCGGCGCGGGCGATCTGGTCGTCGAGGCGGCGGGCGTCCTGTTCCACGAAGGACAGTTTTTGCGCCAGCATGTTTTTTTCGTTTTCCTTGCCGCGGATGCGCCCGGTGAGCTGGTTGACCTCCTGCTGGTGTTCGCTCAGGGAGGTTTCCTTGTCCACGTGGCTTTTGCGCAGGGCTTCTATTTCGGCTTCCAGCTGGCGGCCGCGGGCCTCGGCGCCGCGATAGCCGTCTTCCTCGCGCTGGATCTGGCTTTCCAGATCCTTGTAGGTTTTGCGGTGGCGGGCCAGATTCTGGACGGCCAGTTCGACGCTGAGTTTTTTGTATTCGTCCTTGAGTTCGTAGAAGCGCTGGGTGCGCTGGGCCTGTTTTTCGAGTTTTTTGAGCTGGTCTTCTATCTCGTAGAGCAGGTCTTCCACGCGGTCGAGGTCGGCGCTGGTGGCTTCGAGTTTGACCTGGGTTTCGTGTTTGCGGGCCTTGTACTTGCTCACGCCGGCGGCCTGTTCGAACATACGGCGGCGGGCCTGTTCGCGGTCGCTGAGCAGGTCTTCCACCATGTTGAGGGCGATGATGGCGTAGGAATCGGGACCGATGCCGGTGTCGAGGAACAGCGAGGTGATGTCTTTGAGGCGGCAGGGTACGCCGTTGAGGCGGTATTCGCTTTCGCCGCTGCGGTAGAGCAGACGGCTGATGGTGACGTTCTGGAACTCGGTGGGCAGGATGTTTTTGGTATTCTCGAAGGTGAGCGACACCTGGGCCAGTTGCGATTCCTTGCGTTTTTTGGTGCCGTTGAAAATCACGCTCACCATCTTGTCGAGGCGCAACTGACTGCTTTTCTGCTCGCCGAGCACCCAGCGCACGGCATCCACCACGTTGCTTTTGCCCGAACCGTTGGGGCCCACCACGCCCGTGACGTCGGCGTTGAAGTGGATGGCGGTTTCGTTGGCAAAACTTTTAAAACCTTTGAGCTCGAGGGTTTTCAGTCGCATGTTCCTTCCGGTCGTAAATCGTAAAAAAGCGGGCAAAGATAGGTAACGAAGGCGGGATTGAAGGAGGTAAGTTACTAACAAGCATCCAACCTGCTCTTATCCAACGCCCTGATCAGAATCCGTCCCCGTCGATCATCCGGCCGAAACCGCCAAGGATGCTGCCTTCTTCCTTGCCGCGCCCGACGCCATATTGCAGGATACGGGCGGCCAGGCGGCTCACGGGAAGGGATTGCAGCCATACTTTGCCCGGCCCGCGCAACACGGCAAAGAACAGGCCTTCGCCGCCGAACACCATGTTGCGGATACCTTTCACAAATTGAATGTCGTAGTCGATCCGTTGGGTGAAGGCGACGATACAGCCGGTGTCTACCCGGAGGGTTTCGCCCACGGCCAGTTCGCGTTCGAGGATATAACCGCCGGCGTGAACGAAGGCCATGCCGTCGCCCTCGAGTTTTTGCATAATGAAACCTTCGCCGCCGAACAGGCCGGTGCCCAGTTTGCGCTGGAATTCGATGCCCACTTCGACGCCCTTGGCGGCGCACAGGAAGGCGTCTTTCTGGCATATCACTTTTCCGCCATGTTCCATCAGGTCGAGCGGAACGATTTTGCCGGCGTAGGGCGCGGCAAAGGTGACGCGTTGTTTGCCCGGCACCGTGTTGGTGTAGGTGGTCATGAACAGGCTTTCACCGGTGAGCAGGCGTTTGCCGGCCGTCATCAGTTTACCAAAAAAGCCCTGGGCCCTGTCGCTGCCGTCGCCAAAAACGGTGGCCATTTCGATCCCTTCGTCCATGAACATAAAACTGCCGGATTCGGCAATCACCGTCTCCTGCGGATCGAGTTCTATTTCCACGCATTGCATCTCTTCGCCGTGGATGCGATAGTCAATTTCGTGATCGCGACGCATGATCTTTTTGATTTTTTATTGAATAAATCAGTCTTTGAATTCGCCGGTAATGGTTTGTTTCAAAACGCGCAGGTAGGTTTTTTCATCGATCAGCAGACGAACGACGTTGCCGTCAATTTTGGTTACTTTGCCGATGATGCCGGCGCTGGTAACCACTTCCATTCCTTCGCGCAGGCTCTCAATAAACTTTTGTTGATCTTTCTGCCGCTTCATTTGAGGGCGGATCAG
>JAKLJF010000653.1:0-3191 GCA_023151335.1 Thermoanaerobaculia bacterium
CAATATAGCGCCGTAATGACCTCCAACCAAGCCATGTGAAATTACTGACTAAAAACTGAACTTTAAACCGTATAAATCTTCGTAGCCGTAAAATCTACTTTAACCGATCGCCTGCTCCAAGTCCTTTATTATATCCTCCGCATTTTCAATCCCCACCGATACCCGGATCATCCCGTCCGTAATGCCGTTTTGCTCCCTGATTTCTTTTGCAACGTTAAGATGCGAAGAAGATGCCGGGTGCAGAATTAATGTATCCACATCGCCGAGTGTGGGGGCCAAAGTACAGAAGCGGATGCGGTTCATGCAGCGCAAGCCGGCTTCCAGGCCGCCTTTCAGTTCGAAACTCAGCATGCCCCCGAAGCCGCCGCGCATCTGGCGTTTGGCCAGTTTGTGGTCGGGGTGGGAGGGCAGGCCGGGATAGTTGACGCGGGCTACCGCGGGGTGTTTTTCCAGCCATTCGGCCAGCGCCCGGGCGTTGGCGCAGTGCCGTTCCATGCGCAGGGCCAGGGTTTTGAGGCCGTTATGCGTGAGCCAGGCTTCGAATGGAGAGCAGTTGGTACCGGCAAGTTTCATGGCGCGCCACACTTTTTTGCGCATCAGCTCGTGGTCGCGGCCCACGATGACGCCGGCAATGCTGTTGCCGTGGCCGTTGAGATATTTGGTGGTGGAATGGATGATAAAATCCACCCCGTGGGCAAAGGGCTGCTGCAGCAACGGGGTGGGGAACGTGTTGTCGATGGCCACCAGCGCGCCGTGGCGATGGGCCAGTTCCGACAAGGCCGCGATGTCGACGCAGGCCAGGGTGGGGTTGGCCGGCGTTTCGCAGTAAAGCAGACGGATCGTCGGCTTGGCCCGGAACAGGCGCTCCACGCTTTCCAAATCCTTTAAATCCGTAAAAACCGTCTCCACGCCCAGCGGCTGCAACACCGCCGTCAGCAGTTCCGTGGTGCCGCCGTACAAGTTTCCCTGACTCAGCACCTGATCGCCGGATTTCAACAGTCCCAGTAGCAATGTGGAAATAGCCGACATGCCCGAAGAAGTCAATACGGCCTCTGCTTTCATCTCCAGTCCCAATGTTTCCAGGTCGGCAATTTTACGCGCCACGGTATCCACCGTCGGGTTGGCGTAGCGGCTGTACACGTGGCCGCTTTCGATATTTTTAAAAATTTCGACGCCCTGGTCGATGTTTTCAAAAACAAAGGACGAGGTGGCGTATATGGGCAGTACGTGCGGGGCGGTGGTTCGGTTGTCGTGGGGCTCTTTTACGACGAATGAATCGGGATGCATGTGTTGTGGTGGTAATGTTTTGATCTTGAAAACAGGGAAGCGCAGATTTGGTTGCCGGCCGTTTAATATTGCTTGTTTAGCTTTCCCCTCACTCCACCGCCAGTGTTCGCCCCACTCCGCCCACTTCCACGAAATACAGTCCTTTGGGCAGGCCGTCGAGGCGCAGCGGCAGGCGCTGCGTGCCGGCTGGCAGTTGCATGTCGAGCAGGAGAAGGGCCGCCGTATTCCACAGGCGGAGTCTCCTGCTCTTCGGGAGGGGTTGGTCGAATGTCAGCCATGTCAGGTCTGTGGCCGGGTTTGGCAGTAGGCTAATAGTTTGCTTTGCGGGTGTTGGCTCGCCCGTGGCGTTGGTGACCCCGACGGCGATGTTTTCCGTCAGGGTACAGTCGTTTGCATCGGTGAGGGTGATGCTGTACGTGCCCGCGGCCAGGCTGTCGATGGAAAGTCCGGCTGCGCCGGTGTTCCAATGCGCGGTAAACGGGGGTGTGCCGCCGGTGGGCATAAGTTCGACGGCGCCGTTAGCCGTCAGGGAGTCGGATGCAGGGGTGACCAGGGCATTGGCGGCGATTTTGCCGGGTTCGTCGAGTGGCAATACCCAACCCAAAGTGCAGCCCAAGGCGTCGGTGACGGCACCGTTGTAGGTTCCGGGCCCGATGGGTCCGATGGCGGAAGAGTCGGCGCCGGTATCCCAAAGCCAGGAGAAGGGGGCTTTTCCGTTCAGGGGCACGATGGAGAAGTAGCCGTCGGCGGCGCCGTGGCAGGATATGGGGCCGACCTGGATGTCGATATCGAGGCTGCCTGATTTATCGACGCGGAGCAGGGCGGCGGCGGCGCAGCCGCGGGCATCGGTGACGGTGACGAGATAGTCGCCGGCGGGCAGGTTGGTACGCAGGCTGTCAGCGGCGGGGCCGGGGTACCAGTTCCAGGAAAAAGGGGGGAGGCCGTCTTTGAGCGTTGCCGATGCGTTGCCGCCGGCGGTTTGTCCGCAGAGCACGGGCGTGACGGCGCTCAGCAGGGTCATGCTGTCGCCGGTAGGTACGGAAGCAGAGAAGGCGATGCTTTGTCCGCGGGCGTCGGTGACGGTAAAGCCGTAGTCTCCGGCGGGCAGCCCCTGCAGGCCCTGTCCGGCGGCGGATGCGGAACTCCAGGCGACGTGCAGGGGCGGGCAGGCGCCCTGCAGGTCGACGGCGAGGCTGCCCGAAGCGCCGCCCGGGCAGGAGGGGGAGGCGACGGCCGGCGCGGCGAGCGCCGGCCCCTGCATTTCGTAAGCGCCGATATCGACCGTGCCGCCGCGGATGCGCGGCAGCCCGCCTAGGTCGGTGCTGTCGGCGGATTGGAGCCAGTCGTTGCTGCCGGCATCGACGAGGGGCGAGCAGGCCTGGAGCCGGAAGTCGGCAGAGTCGGGATTGACGAACATTGGATCGACGCCGGTAAGGATGCCGGGGCCGCAGACTACCCCGGCGGGCAGGGCGGAGCAGTCGAGGGTATCGAAGGAGGAATGGGCGATGTAGGTTTGGTTTTGAGCAGTGAAAAGGTCGCTTGTGCCAGGGATTTCTAAAATCGCGCAGTTCAGAAAAAACAGATTGTTTGGTCCAACATAGGACTGACTGCCCTGGCTTTTAATTTTATTTTTAAGAAATGTGCAATTATAAATTGTGGTACTATCAACATTTGTATGTCTAACGATGCTATTTGTTGATGATACAGAGTTATTGAAAAAAAGACAATTACTGATTTTTTGAGACACAAATAGAACTTGCTCCAACAAGACACCTAAAATTAAGTTACTATCAATTGTATTGTTATTCAATAATATCTTTTTGAACCCGGCATTAACGAACATATTGCTTGCGTTGTTCCCTTTAACGTTGTTTTTGTATATTAAACAAATGCTATTGCTTTGT
>JAKLJF010000653.1:3242-3527 GCA_023151335.1 Thermoanaerobaculia bacterium
ATAGTCATTTTTTTACAATATTAAAGCCACTAGAGGTAAAGTAGATAACTGAGCCTCCTTTAGGTGAGTTAGACAGAAAAGATGAACTGCGGATCAACGCCATACTGCCATTAGTCTTTCCGATTGAACAATAAATAGCGCTGCCAATCGTAATCGAAGTGTTATTGTCAAATCTGCTATCATGGATATCTATATTGTTAATTTTATCTGAATCATCAAAATAAAATCCGCCTCCATAAAGGGTTGAATAGTTGTTGATAAAAGTGCAGGAATCGATATCCCTGT
>JAKLJF010000654.1 GCA_023151335.1 Thermoanaerobaculia bacterium
GCAACGAGCGCCGCCATATTATATCCATTTCTATAGGCGTAGATCCCGTTCGCTGCATAGAGATCGGTTGCGCTCAGGGTTTTATTCCGGATAAAATAATAGTCCGCTATCATAATGCCGCCGATGGGGCCGAGCAGACTGGAGTAAGCGATCAGCCACAGGAAAATATAGCCGTTCGGGTCGGCGATGAGTTTCCAGGGCAGGATCAGGATGCCGAGAATGCCAGTGATATAGCCGCCGGTTCGGAAACTGATGCGGGCGGGCGCCAGGTGGGCAAAATCGTTGGCCGGGCTCACAATGTTGGCGGCAATATTGGTAGCCAGTGTGGAGATGGCCACGGCAATCATGGCCATAGTCACCAGCAATTTGTTTTCAAATTTGCCGGCCAGCACGATGGGATCCCAGATCGTTTCTCCATAGATGATCATGGTGGCGGAAGTAACCACCACGCCGATAAAAGCGAACAGGGTCATGGAAGGCGGCAGACCGATAGCCTGTCCGGCTATTTGGGCCCGTTGACTTTTGGCATAGCGGGTAAAATCCGGGATATTGAGCGACAAGGTAGCCCAGAAGCCCACCATGCCGGTGAGCGCGGGAAAAAAGAAGTTCCAGAACTCGGCGCTGGTCTGAAAGCGGGCCGGCTGCGACAAGATCGGCCCCAGCCCCTTGCCCGCCTGAATGGCCCAGAACAGCAGCGCCAGGGCTGCCAAGGGAAGAAATATGGCTTTAAAAACCAGTAATTTACGAATGCTTTCCACGCCGAGGTAAACGACGTACATATTCAGCAACCAGAACAGCAGGAAAGTGATGGCCGGCCCGGTTTGTAAACCGAGCGCATCCGGAAAAACCTGGGGCAGGGTTTCAAAGTCGGGAATCCAGACGCGGAACATCTGGTAAAGGGCAAATCCGCCGATCCAGGTCTGGATGCCAAACCATCCGCAGGCCACGATGGCGCGGAGTAAGGCCGGCAGGTTGGCCAGCCGGGTGCCGAAGCTGACCCGGGCCAGTACCGGGAACGGAATGCCGTATTTGGCGCCCGCGTGGCCGTTGAGGATCATCGGGATAAGCACAATGGTATTACCCAGGAATATGGTAAGTATGGCCTGCCACCAGTTCATGCCGCCGTCGATGAGTGAACTGGCGAGCATGTAGGTGGGAATGCACAGGCTCATGCTGATCCACAGGGCGGCATAGTTCCAGGTGTTCCATTTGCGGTTGTTTTCAGGAACAGGCGCGAGGTCTTCGCTGTATAGTGATTTATCTGTCATTTATGCGGTTAGTTAAAAGGGTTTTTATTTATTTGCCACAATAATAAGGCAAACTGAGATTAACCGGTCTTTTCCTAAACCTTTTAATTTGATGAAAAACACCCCTATCCGCCGTTACAAAAAACGGCTTGAAATGGCTTTAGACAATCGCATCGTTATACCATCCACCCGGTCGGTAATGTTCATTGCAGTGATTTTTTTGTTGTTTTACATTTTCCTCTCTGTAGTCTTGCGCCCCAAAAATACCGAGGCCGATTATCACTTTATTCATGAACAAGGCGCTATTACCGCGCTTTCCGCTATTTTCATGGCTATGGCAACCGGTATGGCGTATGCCGCGTATTTTATTGCAAAGCAACGCGGCAACAGCGACAGGTACCTGTGGATATTATTCGCCCTGGCTTTCGGTTATCTGACCCTGGATGAACTGCTCGAAATACATGAATTTTTTGGCGGTTTGATGAACCTGGTATCGGGTATGATAGGAATGGAAGATACCGGAATATTTCGCAACTGGAACGATGTAGTGGTTATAGCTTATGGTGTGGTTGCACTGGCATTTTTTCTGTATTATTTGCCGGCCATTTTGCGTTATTCCGTTCTTGGGGAACGCCTGGCCGTCGCGGGCGTTTTTTTTGTGATTCACACTGTGATTGATTCGGTAAGCGAGCCGCAAACCGTCAACAGCGTTATCCTGGAAGAATCTGCCAAACTTTATTGCGCATTGTTTCTTGCTTTGAGCGGCTTCAGTGCATTGCTTGGCGTTATATTCCAAGGTAATCCAAATCGTTGAGCAAACCGGGTTAAAGCTGGTAGCACGTGGCCGCAGGTTAATTGCAATGCCCATCGGCAAGGGTTATAGCTTGTGAAATTATATCCAAACCTTCGTCTATTTGTTCCTCCGTGATACACAACGGCGGACAAGTAAAGATGTAGTTCCAGCGCACAAAGGTGTACATACCCAATTCTTTGATTTTCGCGGCAACCTTGTTCATCACTTCCATTTCGGCAGGTTTGGCATTGAATGGCGCCATCGGCTCCTTCGTTTCCCGGTTTTTCACCAGCTCGATACAGCCGAGCAAACCAGTATTCCTGAAATCGCCGATGCTGGGGTGTTTTCGCTTCAATTCTTCCATTCGCTGTTCCATGTATTTGCCCATAGCTGCGGCATTTTCGATCAGGTTCTCGTCTTCATAGATATGTAAAACTTCCAGGCCGGCGGCGCAACTGACCGGATGTGCCGAATACGTCAGTCCGATCATCAGGGGTTTGTCGTCGAAGTGCGCGGCGATTTTATCCGAGACGATCAGCGCGCCGAGGGGTAAATAGCCGGCGGTGATACCTTTGGCCGTGGCGATCATGTCGGGCACCACCCCGTGCAGGTCCACGGCAAACCAGCGTCCGGTGCGTCCGAAGCCGCTCATCACCTCGTCGGCGATCAACAGGATGTTGTATTTGTCGCACAAGGCCCGCACTTTTTTCAGATAGTCCGGCGGATATTTGATGCAACCTGAAGAGCCGCTTTCGCCCTCCAGGAGTATGGCCGCTATATTTTCCGGCCCTTCGAACTGGATCACGCGTTCGATATGGTCCACACATTCGCGTTTGCAGGAATGGATTTCCTGGCCCCAGGGACAACGGTAGCAGTAGGGGTCTTCCACGTGTACCACGTTGGGCATTTGCTGGGCATCGGAGGGCAATTTCCGGGGGTCGCCGCCGGCGGTCATGGCGCCGTAGGAGGCGCCGTGATAGGCGCGGTAGCGGGCGATGATCTTGTGTTTGCCGGTGTACAGCCGCGCCAGTTTGATGGCGTTGTCGATAGCCGTGGCTCCGCAAACAGTGAACAGGGTTTTGGTGAGATTGCCCGGCGATATTTCGGCCAGTTTTTTACCCAGCAGTCCGCGCGCCCCGGTGACGCAGGAAGGCGTCACGTAGCTGATCTGTTGCATTTGCTCTGCCACGGCCCGCGTCACGCGCTGGTTGCCGTGGCCGATATTGACGTTCATCAGGCCGGAGGAAAAGTCGAGGTAACGTTTCTCCTCATAGTCATACAGATAAACGCCTTCGCCGTATTTGATGGCAATAGGATCGATCCCCTTTTGTTTACTCCAGGAAAAAAGCGTAAAATCGAGATTGTCCTGTATGATTTCTTTGACGGGATGGGTAGTTTGTGTGTGCATTATCGTATAAGGTTTAACGGGTTGAGCGGGTTTAACGGGTTGAGCGGGTTCAACCCGTTAAACCCGTTAAACCCGC
>JAKLJF010000655.1 GCA_023151335.1 Thermoanaerobaculia bacterium
AAGTTTCGTAAACGTACGCTAGCCGGGTCTACGTTTACGAAACTTTTGAAGTTTAGTAAACGTACGCTAGCCGGGTCTACGTTTACGAAACTTCAAAAGTTTCGTAAACGTACGTTCCAATCATTTCCGGCAGATCAACGTGATGGGATCTGTTTGGATCTGGTTACTCAAATGTCCCGCCCGGTCTTTGATCTGGAGGTAATAAAACACGGTATCGCGCATCCGCGGCGCGCTGGCCGAAGTATCGCAGGGCGGAATGCCGGTGCCGGGGTAAATACAGCAGGTGGTGGGCACCACGATGGAGATTTCGCCGGAAATGCCGTTGCCGGCGCCCTGTTGTTCGATGTAGGGGATGCGGTACGAGGGTTTGGCAAACGAATCGCGGCCGTCGATAATAAAAATGCTTTCCTGGTCGTCGGTGAAGCCCAGGTCGCCGTCGCCGTCGGTAAAAGTAAAAGTGATGGTGACGCTGTCCTGCCCGAATTTGGACTGGAACATCTGGTTTTTCGACTGGTTTTTAAACTCGATGACGGGTTCGTCGGGGTAGTCGGGCGGTTGAACGCAATACGACAGGATAGCGAGGCCTGTCAGGCAAAGCAGTGTTATTCGGAAAGTCGTTTTTTGCATAGCGTTGTATTTTGTGCCCAAATTACCGGATTTTGAGCGCAATGCAAACACCCGATCGTGTAGAATTATTGTCAAAACTGGCAGAAATAGCGCCGGAAAGCTTCGAAGAGGCGGCGCTGGCCGTTTTCCGGTATCAGGCTGCCGAAAATCCGCTGTATGCCCGCTACCTGGAACTGCTGGGCCGGCCGCCGGCCGGCATCCGGGCCTTGAGGGATGTTCCGTTCCTGCCCGTCGGTTTGTTTAAAAACTACGCGGTGCAAAGCGGGCAGTGGACGTCTGAAACGGCGTTTTCCAGCAGCGGTACCACGGGGCAAATACCTTCCCGGCACCTGGTGCGCGACCTGAATTTTTACCTCGAAAATACGCGCCGGGGTTTTGCCCGGGTTTACGGCGAACCGGCTGGCTGGTGTTTCCTGGCACTGCTGCCCTCCTACCTCGAGCGCGGCGGCTCCTCGCTGGTGGCCATGGCCGATTATTTTATCCGGCAATCGCATTACCCGGAAAGCGGTTTTTTCCTGCATGAGTTCGATCAGTTGCGGCAAAAGCTGCAACATTGCCGGGACAGGGCAATTCCCACGGTTTTGCTGGGCGTGAGTTACGCCCTGCTCGATTTTGCGGAACGGTATCCTGTGGATCTGTCGGGGATCGTTGTGATGGAAACCGGCGGTATGAAAGGCCGGCGCCGGGAGATGACGCGGTCGGAATTGCACCGGACGCTGTGCGGGGCGTTTCAGTTGCGGGAGGTTCATTCGGAGTATGGGATGACGGAGTTGTTTTCGCAGGCGTACGGGAGTTCAGATTTTTTAAGCGAACTGACAGTTCGCTTTACGCCGGCGCCGGCGCTGCGGGCAATCGCAACAGAGATCAACGACCCGCTTTGCCCCGTACCGCCCGGCCGCACCGGTACGCTCAACTTCATCGACCTCGCCAATATCGACACCTGTAGTTTTATCGCCACCGAAGACCTCGGCAAAGTATACCCCGACGGCCGTTTTGAAGTGATCGGCCGCCTGGACGCCGCCGAAATGCGGGGCTGCAACCTGATGGTAGAATGAAAAAAATAGGCCTGCTTTCCGATACCCATTCCTTTCTCGATGAAAGGATTTTCCAGTATTTTGCTGAATGTGATGAAATATGGCACGCCGGCGATTTCGGCAGTATGTCCCTCATCGACCGGCTGCGCGCTTTCAAACCCCTGCGTGGGGTGTATGGCAACATCGACAACGCCCTGATCCAGGCCGAAATGCCGCTCGACCTGCGTTTCGAATGTGAAGGCGTGCCGGTGTTCATGACCCATATCGGCGGCTACCCGGGACGTTACAACCCGCGCGTGCGAAAAATTTTAATGGAAAATCCGCCCCGAAACGGCCTGTTCATCTGTGGCCACTCCCATATCCTGAAAGCCATGCCCGACCGGCAACTTGGCTTTCTGCACCTCAATCCTGGCGCCTGCGGCAACGAGGGCTGGCACACGGTGAAAACGCTGATGCGGTTTGTGCTGGATAAGGGGGCGATCCGGGAGTTGGAGGTGATTGAGTTGGGGAAAAGAGGAAACTAGCTGATTGTTTGGACATTGGAAATTGTCCGCCCGGTTCCGTATCTTTGCGCTCCTTTTGGCCCTGTAGTTCAATGGATAGAATAGAGGTTTCCTAAACCTTAGATATGGGTTCGATTCCCGTCGGGGCTACCGTAAGGCCGTCAGTTTGACGGCCTTTTTTGTTCCAGATTTTCTAAACCCTCTAAACCCTCTAAACTCTCTAAACCCTCTAAACCCTCTAAACTCTCTAAACTCTCTAAACTCTCTAAACCCTCTAAACTCTCTAAACTCTCTAAACCCTCATAAACCCACTAAATCCTCCCGCTCACCTTATTCCGCCGGATAAACTGCCCGTATCCTTTGTGGATTTTCACCTTGTCGTTGTCCACGGCCACCTGCCCGCGCAGGATGGTGGTTTTGCATTTCCCGGTTACCGGCCAGCCTTCGTAGGCGGAGTAATCCACGTTCATGTGGTGGGTTTTGGCGGAAATGACATGTTGTTTGTTTGGATCGAAAATCACCAGGTCGGCGTCGCTGCCCACGGCGATACATCCTTTTCGCGGGAACATGCCGAAGATTTTGGCCGCGTTGGTGGAGCTGACCTCGACGAATTTGTTGAGCGTAATTTTCCCCTTGTTCACGCCTTCGCTGAACAGCAATTCCATGCGGTTTTCGATGGCGGGGTGGCCGTTGGGTATTTTGGAAAAATCTTTTTCGCCCATCTTTTTTTGTTCCCATTTGAACGGGCAATGGTCGGTGGCTACCACCTGAACGCTTCCCTGGTTGATGCCGGCCCAAAGGGTATCCTGGTCTTTTTTCTGGCGCAGGGGCGGGCTCATCACCCATTTGGCGCCGTCGAAGTCTTTTTCATACAACGATGCGTCGAGGAGGAGGTATTGGATACAGGTTTCAGCGTATACTTTCTGGTTGCGTTTGGTCGCGTCGCGGATATGGTTGAGCGCGCCTTCGCAGGTGAGGTGCACCACGTAGGCCGGTACGCCGGTGTAACCGGCCATGTCGGCAAAGCGCCCGGTGGCTTCCGATTCGGTAATTTCCGGTTGGGAAAGGTAGTGGTACAGGGGCGACAGTTTCCCTTCTGCCCGGTGTTTGGCGATCAGATAATCGATCATATCGCCGTTGGTGGCGTGTACCGTGACCATGCCGCCGCGGGCTTTCACTTCCTGCATCAGGCCCACCATCTGGCGGTCGTCGATCATCAGGGCGCCTTTATAGGCCATGAAGGTTTTAAAGGACGTAATACCTTCCTGCTCAACCATTTCTGCGATTTCTTTTTTCGTTTCTTCGTTGAAATCGGTCACAGCCATGTGAAAGGAATAGTCGCC
>JAKLJF010000656.1 GCA_023151335.1 Thermoanaerobaculia bacterium
TAGTCCACGATCAGCGGGTAACCGGCAGCGGGGGCACTGTTTCCCCATGCCACCAGCACTTTTGGGGTGCCTTGCCCTTCCAGGATCGTACCGCCGGCCGGCAGTTTCCAGGTATAATACGTACCGTCGTAAGCATCGACCTGATAGCTGGCTTCGGCATTCGGGCAGATCCGGTCGGGGCCTTCGATCTCGGCCTGGTCGGACAAAACCGGAATCCGCAGCACAGCGGGTTCGGGGCAGGCCGCACTGCCGCAGTTGCCGGTGGAAAGGGTCAGCACACCGTCGGGGCCGCTCAGCCATTGAATCGTTATGGAATGGTCGGCCGGCCCGCCGCCGGCCACGACCTGGCCGTTGGATGAAACGGTCCATTGGTAGGAAGGGCAACTGGCCGGTGTGGAATAGGTCACAGCTTCGCCGGGGCAAAGGGTGCTCACACATTCCACCAGCGGCGTTTCCGAATCGAGCACTTCTACCATGAGCGTGGCAGTGTCCGCGCAAAAACACAAGCTGCGGGCAATGAGGGTGACCGGAAATATCCCTGGCGTCCGGAATTCATGTTTGGGGTTTTCTTCGGTGGTGTTGGACTGGTCGTCGCCGAATTGCCATTCATAGCGGCTGGCGCCGATGCTTTGATTGGCAAACCATACCGGCTGGTCTTTACATACCACCAGATTTCCGCCGGGAACAGCCGGGGCCGGGCTGGTTGAAAACTTCGCGTCCGGCGTTTCCAGGATGGTTATACAATGTTCCGTATAGTGTTCGCAGAAAAGATCGCTGGCTGCAGACAGCCTGATCCGCCCGCTGCCCGCCTCGCCCCAAACTACAGTAACGGCGTCGCCGGACGGGCTCACGGAATAACTCCTGGCGCCGGTGACCGTCCAGGTATAGGTCAACGGATTACAATTCCAGTTGGATTTCCCGGCAGTGTAGGTTACCGTGGTATTCGGACACAGCTGCTCGCAAAAGGCGGGGGTGCTGCCGTCGCAAAATCCCGGGTTCGACGACTGAACCGACAGAAAGGAACCGTCGAGCGTTGCCTGGAATTTTTCCCGGATATAAAAGGTTTTCACCGCCGTGGCGCCGGTAGCAACGTCGGTGGCTACCACGGTATACAGCCCGGCGTAGCAGATAACAGGATTGGTCGTGTTGGTTGTAAAGCCATTCGGGCCGGTCCAGGTATAGGTGTGGTTTGGTACGCTTTCCAACTCGATTTTACCGCAGTCGCCATTGCAGGATGCGTTGGTTACCGACTTTGCAGTGATCGTCATGCCGGTCGGTCCGGGCTGGTTGACGGGAACCGGCAATATGGTCTGGCAGTTATTGGCGTCTATGACGGTGACGAAATAAATACCGGCGCTCAGGTTATTCAGATCTTTGGTCGTATTTCCATTGGACCATAAGTAATAATAATTGGGCTTCCCACCGCAAACAGTCAGGGAAATGGCGCCGTCGTTTTCGCCATAATGGCTGACCTCGGTCGTTGCCGGGTCGATTACAATAGGGTTGGATGCATCGGGCATATAAGCTTCGGCCGTGGCCGTGGCGCCTTGCGCGTCGGTGACGGTAACCATGTAAAATTCCAGTGGCGTCCCCGGGATGACGGGGGTGGTCTGTCCGGTACTCCAGGCATAGGTGAAAGGCGGATGGGTGCCGCCCACCACGCAATGAATCGTGCCAGGATATTGGTCCTTGCATACCGGGGGATTGATGTCCAAATAGATATTTATTGTTCCCGAAGGGGCCTTGGGATCGCCATTAGATAAATGGAGCGAAAAAACAGGGCAAGACAGGGACAAGCAGGCAAACAGCAGCCATGCGTACAGATTTTTCATCGGAGTACAATTTAAGCTGGAGAAGGAAGGTTAAGTGTTGTTGAGGCTTATATGATACAAATAAGAGTTGTTTCGCTGACTGACTTACTGTAACTGTGATTACGGGCCGCAGTTTTCTTCTGCTTTACGTTTCCCTCACAGCCCCTACCTTTGTTCCCGCTACGCATGAAACGACTCTTATTTGCCCTTTGGGCGCTAAACCTCGCCGCCTGTGCCCGCCAGGTGGTTCCCGAAGGAGGTCCAAAAGATACGACACCCCCGGCGGTGGTGCCGGAAAAAAGCACGCCCAATATGGCTACCCGCTTTACAGGACGGGAAGTGCGCCTGACCTTTAACGAATGGGTGGTGCTGCAGGACGCCGCCACCCAGGTGCTGGTGTCGCCTCCGTTGGCCAAACGCCCCGAGATCACGCTGAAAGGCAAAACCGTGATCGTAAAATTCAAAGAAGACGAGGTGCTGCGACCCAATACCACCTACACCGTTAATTTCGGTACGGCGGTCAAAGACCTGCACGAGAGCAACCCCGCCAAAGACCTGCGCTTCGTATTTTCCACCGGCGATTTTATCGACAGCCTGACCGTGGGCGGCCTGGTGGTGGGCGCCTTCACCGGAGAGCCCGCGGAGAATATCTCCGTCATGCTGTACGACAGTCCAGAAGACAGCATTATTCGCAAAGAACGACCCTACTACCTGGCACGTACCGATAAAAGCGGGGCTTTTTCCATCCCAAACGTACGCGCCGGTTCATTCAAATGCGTGGCCATCGACGACGTGAACCAAAACCTGAAATGGGATGGCGACAGCGAACGCATCGGATTCCCGGCACAGGCAGTGCCGGTGAGCGATTCAAACAGATCTATTCTCCGGCTGCGCATATTCAAACCAACGCCGTCGCTGCGCCAGGTATCGCAAAACGCCAACCGGTACGGACTGGTCAAACTGGGCTATACGGCGCCTCCCGATTCGGTCCGGTTGCAAGCGGATCTGCCAGGCCTGAAGTGGCTGACGGAACGCGATAAAGATACCATTCTCGTCTGGTACGACCGGCCCGATTCTGTGGCCTGGAAACTGATCGCGGGCAAGGATACCGTTTCGGTTAAGGCCCTGTCGCGCAGCAGCTTTCTGGCCGGCAATCAGGTCAGGTTTGCCGATGACGCGGCGCCGGCCGGCAGCGGCGCCCAAAAACGCGCCCGCCAAACCGGCGTCCCGCCAGCGAAGACTATCGTCAAACCGCCCCCGAAAACCCAGAGTATCAACCCGAATAAGCCGCCCTTACTGGCGTTCAACCACCCCATAGCCGCTTTTGATACCTCGAAATGGTTGCTCATCATTGACTCCGTTTCCATCCGCACATTTATAGTGAGGCCCGATACACTGAGTGCGCGCACACTACAGTTCCAGGCCGCCTGGCAGGAGGGGAAGGCTCATGCACTGAAACTGCTGCCCGGCGCTGTTACGGATATGTACGGTACTGCCAATGCCGATACACTGGAGCGGATACTTGTGGCGCCGGACCCTAAAAAACTGGGCGCCCTGAACCTGACCCTCACGAGTTTACAACCCGGCCGGCAATACGTATTGCAGCTCCTCAATGGCGCTGCCCTGGAAGAAGAACGAATCTTTACGGCAACGGCAGCGGAGCAACGTTTTGTTTTCAGCAAACTGCAACC
>JAKLJF010000657.1 GCA_023151335.1 Thermoanaerobaculia bacterium
TGCATATAATCTGACCAAGAATATGGAGGATGCGAAAGACCTGTACCAGGAAACGGCCTTTCGCGCATTGTCGAACCGCGAAAAATTCCAGCCCGGTACGAATTTCAAAGCCTGGATGTTCACGATCATGAAGAACATCTTTATCAACAACTACCGGAAAAAAGTAAAAGCCAATACAATCCTGGATACCACCGACAATCAGTATTACCTGAACTCCGGCAGCCATGCCACCGCTAACGCTGCGGAAGGCGGTATCCTGCTGAAGGAACTGAATGCCATGGTCGCCTCATTGGACGACAGTATCCGCGTTCCCTTCCTGATGCATTTCGAAGGATTTAAATACCAGGAAATCGCCGACGAACTGGCGCTCCCGCTGGGCACCGTTAAAAGCCGGATCTTTTTTGCCCGCAAAGAACTGAAAGATAAAATCATGTCCAATTACGGGTTTACGCCGAACTGATTTTATTGTTTAAGAAGCACGCTTTATGAGGCCGGTCAGGTGTGACCGGCCTTTTTTCGTTTATGAGGGAAAAATCCCTTACCTTCACTCCCGCGGCCAGTATAACCCAAACTCAGTTACCATGCCATCCTATCGCTGGCGTCGGCTTGTTGCCGACGAGAACCTTGTTTCGGAACTGCAGGAGTCTTTGCACATTCAGCCCGTATTTTGCCGCTTGCTGGCTCAGCGGGGAATCAGCAATTATGAAGAAGCCCGGCAGTTTTTCCGTCCCCGGCCCGAAGATTCGCACCATCCTTTTCTGATGGCGGATATGGAGTTGGCTGTTGAGCGGCTCGACCGGGCTATCCGCGAAAACGAACGTATTCTTCTGTACGGCGATTACGACGTGGACGGCGCCACCAGTGTGGCGCTGATGTACTCCTTCCTTTCCGCCCTGTATCAGAACCTCGACTATTACCTGCCCGACCGCGACAGGGAAGGCTACGGTGTGAGCCTGGCCGGCGTGGAATATGCCCGCGACACCGGTGCGACGCTTGTGGTGGCAATGGACTGCGGGATCAGGGCGCACGAGGCCATTTCACTGGCCCGGTCGTACGGAATCGATTTTATCGTATGCGACCACCATTTGCCGGAAGGCGATTTGCCGGCAGCAGTGGCGAACCTCGATCCGAAACGCCCCGACTGTCCTTATCCGTACAAAGAACTGAGCGGATGCGGTATCGCCTTCAAGCTCGCCCAGGCGCTGGCGCTTCGTCAACACACACCCGCGGAAGAACTTGCCCATTTGCTCGACCTGGTGGCGGTCAGCATCGCCTGCGACATCGTGCCCATGACCGGAGAAAACCGTATGCTGGCATATTTTGGCCTGCAACAGCTCAACCGCGATCCCCGGCTTGGCTTTTGGGCGCTCATCGAGCGCAGCGGACGGCGATACCCGCTTTCCATCAGCGACGTGGTGTTTGGCCTTGGCCCCCTGATCAATGCTGCCGGCCGCCTCGGCGACGCCCGCGACGCCGTACGCCTGCTGCTGGCCGCCGAACGCAACAGCGCCCTGGAAGCTGCCGGCGCCCTGGTGCAGCGCAACCGCCAGCGGCGCGAGGTGGATCAATCCACCACCGACACTGCCAAACGCCGCATACTGTCCGATCCCGCATTGGCGCGGCGCAAAAGCATCGTGTTGTACGACCCCTCCTGGCACAAAGGCATTATCGGCATCGCGGCCAGCCGTATGGTGGAAGCTTTTCACCGGCCAACCGTGGTGCTCACCCGGAGCGAAGGGCGGGTCGTGGGCTCGGCGCGTTCGGTGCCGGGCTTCGACCTGTACACGGCCCTGAGCCGCTGCGAACACCTTTTTTTGTCCTTCGGCGGCCATGCCCACGCGGCAGGCGTACAATTAGCCGAAGAAAACATACCCGCTTTTGTGGAACAATTCGAAGATGTTGTACGCCAAACCCTGCCGCCGGAATCCGAAACGCCGGAACTGGAAATTGCCGCCCAACTGGATTTTACCGACATCACGCCCAAATTCTGGCACACCCTGAAACAATTCGAACCCTTTGGCCCCCGCAATATGAACCCCGTATTCCGCACGAATGGCGTAACCGATACCGGACAAAGCCGCCTGCTCACAAACAACCACGTGCGGCTTTCGGTGCGTCAGGGCGAGGGGCCCGTTTTCACAGGTATCGGGTTCGGACTGGGGGCGGCCTTTTCCGCCGTGCAGGGGAAAACGTTTGACCTGGCGTATCAGCTATACGAAGATTCGTGGAGGGGGGAAACGGTGTTGGGATTGATGGTGAAGGATATTGCCCTGTCCTCCGGATGACAGCAGGGAATATTAATAGCATTTCCCTGTTAACATTTTGAAAACTCCCGCGCTCCCCCTCGCATTTCCGCCTCCTTTCCTAACTTTGCCCGCCTTTTTGCAAATTTTATCCAAAAATTTAAAACTGTCCCTTGCCATTATGGTCAAACAGTTCCTCACCTCGACCTGCCTGCTTTTCCTGCTCGCCGCTCCCGGTACCGCCTCACTACAGGCCCAACAAACATCTGAGCCGGTATTGTTCACCGTAAAAAACACGCCGGTGTATCTGTCTGAATTCCGGCAGATCTACGCCAAAACCAACCAGCAAAAAGCCGACTTTTCAGAAGCCTCGCTGCGCGAATACCTCGACTTGTACGTCAAATTCAAACTAAAAGTGCAAAAAGCGCGCGATATGCACCTCGACACGGTGCAGGCGTTCAAAACCGAACTCGAAGGCTACCGCCGCCAACTGGCGGCCTCTTACCTGGTAGATAAGGAAGTGACCGACAAACTCATACATGAGGCGTATGAAAACATGAAACAGGATGTGGACATCAGCCACATCTTTATTGCCTGCGACAAAAACGCCAAGGCCGCCGATACGCTCCGGGCCTGGAACCGGGCTATGAACCTGTACAAAATGATCCAGGGCGGCGCAGCCTTCGAACAGGTGGCCCGCGACAGCTCCGACGACAAATCGGCCAAAGAGAACAGCGGCAACCTTGGCTACGTGACCGCTATGCTGCCCGACGGGTATTACAACCTGGAAAAAGCCGCCTACAAAGCCAGACCCGGCGAAATTCTCCCGCCCGTACGCTCCAACTCGGGTTATCACATCCTGCGGGTGCATCATTTCCGTCCGGCACGCGGCGAAATGGAAGTCGCTCAGATCCTCCTGCGCAAAGGCAGCTCCGAAGAAGAAAACGTCAGAAAACGCCAGCGCCTCGACAGCATTTATACCGCCCTCAAGGCCGGGGCCGATTGGGATGCGCTTTGCGCCCAGGTTTCGGAAGACAAAATGAGTGCCGCCAAAGGCGGATACATCGGCTTTTTTGGTATCAACCGCTACCAGCGCGCTTTCGAAGACGCCGCTTTCGCCCTGAAAGCAGACGGCGATATTTCGGCCCCCGTGGAAACGTCCATCGGCTGGCACCTGATCAAACGGATCAGCCACCGCGGTACGGGCAGTTTTGAAGAAGCCCGGCGGCCGCTCAGCGAACGGATCAAACGCGACGG
>JAKLJF010000658.1 GCA_023151335.1 Thermoanaerobaculia bacterium
GTGAAACGATCAACACGTTCGAAGTAAGCGACGAGGCCGGCAATTCCGTCTCCTGTTCCTTTACCATAACAGTAAATGACGCCGAACTGCCGACCATAGATTGCCCGGATAATATTGCTGTGAATACTGACCCCGGCCAATGCACTGCCGTGGTAACTTTTAGTGGAGTAACGTTCGACGACAATTGCCCTGGTGAAACGGTAACCCAAATAACGGGCCTGGCCAGCGGCGCCGCTTATCCGGTAGGCGTGACGACCAACACTTATGTGGTGGAGGATGTAGCGGGGAATTCAACCACCTGCGCCTTCACGGTCACGGTCAGCGATGCCCAACTGCCGGTATTTACGGCTTGCCCCATGAGCGCAACGGTAGTGAACAACCCCAACGTTTGCGGCGCCGTGGTGAACTATACGGTTACGGCTACCGATAACTGCCCCGACCTGGAGGTAAACCTTACCGCGGGTCTGGCTTCCGGCTCCCTCTTCCCGATTGGTTCCACCACGGTAACCTACGTTGCCGAAGACGCTTCGGGTAACCTGGCCACCTGTTCCTTTACCATCACGGTGCTGGACACGCAATTGCCCACCATCGAGTGTTCGGACGACATTTCGGTCAGCACCGATCCGGGCCAATGCACCGCCGTGGTGGAATATGACGCTGCCAGCGGCGCCGATAACTGTCCGAACTTCGCCATAGCCCAAACGGGCGGCCTGGTTAGCGGCTCGGCCTTCCCGCTGGGCATCAATACTGTGGAATACACCGTGACAGATGCTTCGGGCAATACGGCAAGTTGTACGTTTACCATCGAAGTGCGCGACCTGGAACTTCCCGTGGTTACCTGTCCGGCGCCCATTTCGGTCACCAACGACCTGGGCCTCTGCTCGGCTGTGGTGAACTATACGGTAACTTTCAGCGACAACTGCGCGGGCGCTACGATCACCCAAACAGGCGGCCTGGCCTCCGGCTCGGCTTTCCCGGTCGGCGTGACGAACAATACCTTCCTGGTGACCGACGGCGCCGCCAACATGGCCAGTTGCTCTTTTACCGTGACGGTTACCGATGCCGAATTGCCGACGATCCAATGCCCGAACGATATTTCCGTGACCGCGCCAACAGGGCAGTGCAGCGCCGTGGTGAGCTTTGCCGGCGTGATTTACAACGATAACTGTCCGGGCGCCACGGTGACCCAAACCAGCGGCCTGGCCAGCGGCGCCAGCTATCCGGTAGGAACGACGGTCAATACATACAAAGTGGAAGACGGCGCCGGCCTGACGGCTACCTGCGCTTTCTCCGTGATCGTAAGCGATACCGAATTCCCGGTCATAACCGCCTGTCCGCCCAGCGCGACACGCACTAACGACGCCGGACAATGCGGCGCGGTAGTGAATTATCCTGCCGTTACCGCCACGGACAACTGCCCCGATCTGGAAATCGTGCTGGTTTCCGGCCTGGCCAGCGGTTCGTTGTTCCCGGTGGGCATGACGACTACGATTTACGAAGCCACCGACGCATCGGGTAATGTTTCCACCTGTTCGTTCACGGTAACGGTGACCGATACGGAACCGCCAATGGCTGTTTGCAACGACATTACCGTTGAACTGGGCCCCGACGGAACGTATACCCTGGATCAGGACGACCTGATAGCGCTCACTGCCGGCAGCACCGACAATTGCCTCGACGTGCTGACCATCACTGCCGTGCCAAACCTGTTCGATTGCTCCGACATTGGCCTGAACGACATCACGGTCAGCATCTCCGATCCGGGCGGCTTTATGGCTTCCTGTACCACGCAAGTGCTGGTAGCAGACCTGCTTGCCCCCACCTGGAGCACCGGCGAAGGCGCCCTGGACGTAACCGTAAACTGCGACGATATGCAGGCGCTGGCCGACGCACAGGCCTTGACGCCCGCGGCGGAGGACAACTGCGACGATACGCTTGAACCGGTGAAAGTTTCCGGCGATTTTGTACCCGGTGTGAATTGTCCACAGGCAGGTACCTACACCAATACCTGGACCGTCACGGATGATGCGGGCAACACCAGCACGGTGTTCACCCAGATCATTACCGTGGTGGATGTAACGCCGCCAACCGTTAATTGCCCGGATGACCTGACGCTGGAATGTAACGATCCGGAAAACGGCGACCTGATCGCTGCCTGGCTGGCTTCGGTCACAGCCACGGATGCGTGCGGCACGGCCACGGTCAGCAATGACTACGATGTGGATAACTTCAGCGATGGCTGCGGCGCTACCGGCTCCGTGACCGTAACTTTCTCGGCAACCGACGAATGTGACAATACCAGCACCGTAAATTGTGTGCAAACCATCACCATCTTCGATACCACGCCGCCGGTCGTAAGCTGCCCGCCGAACGACCTGACGCTGGAATGTAACGATCCGGAAAACGCCGGCCTGATCGCCGCCTGGCTGGCTTTGGCATCTGCCGAAGACGCCTGCGGTACGGCAACCGTCGGCAACAACTACGACGCGGATAACTTCAGCGACGGCTGCGGCGCTACCGGAGCACAAACGGTGACCTTCACGGCGACCGATGAGTGTCAGAATATGACCAATTGTGCCCGGACGATTGAAATTCTCGACAACACGCCGCCGACCATTAACGGCGACTGCGATTTGCTGGAAAGCTATGGGAATGGCATAAATGCCGCGGCCTATATCGTCGCCACTTCCGGCGGCTCCGTATGCCCGGGCAGTGCCACGGTGAACCTCGCGATAGATCAGGTTATTTCGGATGACTACGAAATCACCGTCGGCAGCATTGTAGTGCCCGGTATTTTAGGATGCCTGGGCGACAACTGCTCGGCGCCGGAAAACCTTCGGGCCCGTATAGTGGATATTATAGAAGAAGGCGACAATTGTATCAAATCGTTTGAAATCCGGATGGTTGTGGTGGACGAATGTGAAAACGAAAGCGTGGACACGATCTCTTACCTCATCGAAGTGGACGACGACACGCCGCCGACTATTGCCTGCCCGCCGAACGACCTGACGCTGGAGTGCGGCAACCCGGATAACGCCGGCCTGATCACCGCCTGGCTAAACTCGGCAGTTGCCACTGACAACTGCGGCGACGCGACAGCCCACAACGATTTCAACGTGGAAAACTTCAGTGACGGCTGTGGCGCCACCGGCACACAAACCGTGACCTTCCGGGCCACCGACGAATGTCAGAACAGTAGCACCTCGACCTGCTTTGCCACCGTTTCCATCCTCGACAACACGCCGCCGACCGTTAGCTGCCCGCCGGCTGACCTGACGCTCGAATGCGGCAATCCGGAAAACGGCGCCCTGATCGACGCCTGGCTGGCCTTGGCTACGGCGGAAGACAATTGCGGCAACGCAACGGCCGGCAACGATTACGACGAGGAGAACTTCAGCGACGGTTGCGGGGCTACGGGTATTCAGACCGTAACCTTCCGGGCCTTCGACGAATGTCAGAACAGCAGTACCTCGACTTGTTCCGGAACCATCGAAATT
>JAKLJF010000659.1 GCA_023151335.1 Thermoanaerobaculia bacterium
GGAGCCTGTAACCACGATATTCACACTCAGGTTGCCGCTGCAATTGTCATCGGCCGTGGCGCCCGGATCAACCCAAATGCCACCTTGGCAAATTTGAATGGAAGCAGCGCCATTGAGCGTCACTACAGGGTCAGTGTTGTCGTCCACAACCACTTTTTGAGCGCAGGTCTTTGTATTGCCGCTCAGGTCGGCCACCCGGTACACCCGCGTGATCGTTTTCGGGCAGCTCAGGCCGTTGTCGGTTTCATTTTCCAGGATAAACGTACCAATATTGAGCGAGCAATTATCGCTGCCTGAGCCCAGGGCGGCGGTGAAGGCGGCCCAATCGGCGTAAACCGGTTTTTCGGCGGCGTCGCAGGTAGCCGTGAGGTCGGCCGGGCAAGTCAGCGAGGGCAGTTGGTTGTCTACCACCGTCACCAGGAAGTTGCAGTATAGGGTAACGCCTTCCGAAGACGTGTAGGAATAGGTAACCGTCGTGTTGCCGGTTGGGAAAGCGTAGCCGGGAATATGTAACGGGTTCTGAAGGACGCCGGGGTGCGGGTTGCCGCAGCCGTCAATAAAGGTAGGCGGCGTGTAGTTCACCACTGCCGTGCACATACCCGGGTCGGTATTCTTGACGATATCGGCCGGGCAGGATGCCACGCTCGGCGTCTGATTGTCTTTCACCGTCACCAGGGCCACGCAGGTGGCTTCGTTCGGCGGAAGGGCGCAATCCCTGATGGTCAGGGTAACCGGCACCACGCCGGGCCCGTAACCGTAGTCGGTGGTCAGGTCGGCGCAGGTCAGCATCACCGTCGGGCCGGAACAGGGTGCGCCGCAGGGCGGGCGGCTGATGCCTTTGAAGCAGATGCCGCAGTTGTCGTCGGTGCCCGGTGCGTCGATATCGGCCACGCTCAGTTGTTTTTCGCCATTCGGCTCGAGGTTTATCATCAGCGGGCCGGCGCACATGGCCATCGGCGGCTGGTTGTCGGTGACCGTCACCGTGAAGGTGCATGTGGCGGTGTTTCCATTCACATCGGTAACCGTCAGGGTAACCACGGTTTCGCCCAGCGGGAATTCGCCGGAAATACCGTGTCCGGTGCCGGGATCGACGATCGTGATACCGGGCGCCGTATAAACGGCCGTGGCTACGCCGCAATTGTCGGTTTGCAGCGGCGTATCCCAGGCGGCTTCGGCGGAACATTCGCCGGGCAGGGTGTTCAGATTGATATCGGCCGGGCAGGTGAGGTCGGGGGGAAGATTGTCTTCCACGGTCACCTCCGCATCGCAGGTTTCAAAATTGCCGCAGTCGTCGGTGACGGTCAGCGTCACCGTTTGCGGCGTGCCGATATGCGAGCAGTCGAAATCGGTTGGAACGACACTCAGGTCGAGATCGGCCACATCCGTGCAATTGTCAAAACTGCCGTTGGCAATTTCTTCCACGTCGGTTTGATCCAGGCTGTATTCGCCGTTGTTGTCGAGTTCAACGGTGATGTCGTTGCAGGTGGGGCTTGGGTTGGTATCATCCGTCACCGTAAACGTCTGCGTCACCGTGGTCGTGTTGCCGCAGGCATCCGTGATCATGTATTCGCGTTTGATCGTGCCGTTACATTCGTCGCCGACCAGCGGGCCGTCGAGGTGGCTCACTACCAGATTAGCCTGGGCAGTGCAGTTGTCGGAGGCTCCGGCCCCCGGCAGGTTGATAAAGTCGGCGATATTCGTGACGGCCAAGGGCATATCGGTGCTACATTCCAGATCATCGCCCGTTGGTGTAGCGGCATTGGGCGCCGTGTTGTCGGTCACCGTAAAGGTTTGCGTCACCGTGGTGGTATTGCCGCACTCGTCGGTGATCATGTACTCCCGTTTGATGGTGCCGTTGCAGTTCGAGCCTTGCAGTGTACCGGTGGAGGAAGTCACCGTCAGGTTATTGGTAGCGGAACAATTGTCGGAAGCAGATGCGCCTGTCAGGGCAAGGAATTGAGCGATAGTGGTTACGGCGGGGGGCAGGTCGGTGCTGCATTCCAGGTCGCTGCCGTTGGGCGCCGTGGCATTGGGCGGCGTATCGTCGGTCACGGTTATAATCTGTGTTGCCGTGGATTTATTGCCGCACTCGTCTTCTGCCGTCCAGGTGCGGGTAAGGGTATACGCGTTCGGGCAGGCGCCGGGGGCAACGGAGCCGGTAGCCGTGATGGTGGTTGTGCCGCAGGCATCGGAAGCCGTTACCGGGGCTGCCGGGATGGGCGACAAGAGCACCGGATCAACCCAGTAGTTCGAGCCGTTGAAGGTGCTGGTTGGGTAGCCGCCGCCATAAGCGTACACGCCGTTCGGTCCGTCTTCGCCGTTTTGCAGGGCGCGCAGGGGCGGGTTGTTATAATCACTGCTTTGGAAATAGGCGTTCGTGAAGGGGTAATTCCCGTTCGGCGTCAGTACGCTGGCCACATAAGTTACGCCGGCGCCGATGGAAACCGGGGTGTTCAGGTTGATCTGTTGCCAGCCGGTGCCGCTGATATTCGCGTTTCCGGTGCCCAGCAAAGTGCCGCCCGGATAGTCGTACAAATTTGCGGTCAGCGTTTCCGTGCCGGCCCAGTTTTTATAAATACGCACGGCCGAAATTTTGCCCGGCACAAGCGACTGGAATTTTACGCCCAATTCGATGGGGTTCGTGTTGTCCTGCGCGGCGATAGCAGGCGTACCGGTGTTGTTCCAGATGCTGGAGGCGGCCATGTCGTCGCACTCGGCGGGAGCGTCGGCGGGAACGGCGGAGAGGGCGGGGATGGTGTTATCTACCACAGTGATCGTCTGATCACATTCAATGCTTACGTTCCCGCAAAGGTCGGTCACCGTCCACGTCCGCGTCACGCTCACGATCGGGTTCGGACAATCGCTGTCCGTTACCACGTCTACGTACGTCGCTTTCGTCACCCCGCACGCTTCCGTTATCGTGCCGCCGGCTGTAATGAACTCGGCGCCCGTTACGTCAACCGGAGTCGTCGAAAACGCGAATCCCGCGCTCAGCGCAGTGATCGCCGTCTCGTCGCAGCCCGGTATGCCCAGCACATCCGCCGGACACGCAATCACCGGCGCCGTGTTGTCTACCACCGTGATGATTTGTTCGCAGGTCAGGCTCACATTCCCGCAAAGGTCGGTCACCGTCCACGTCCGCGTCACGCTCACGATCGGGTTCGGACAATCGCTGTCCGTTACCACGTCTACGTACGTCGCTTTCATCACCCCGCACGCTTCCGTTATCGTGCCGCCGGCTGTAATGAACTCGGCGCCCGTTACGTCAACCGGAGTCGTCGAAAACGCGAATCCCGCGCTCAGCGCAGTGATCGCCGTCTCGTCGCAGCCCGGTATGCCCAGCACATCCGCCGGACACGCAATCACCGGCGCCGTGTTGTCTACCACCGTGATGATTTGTTCGCAGGTCAGGCTCACATTCCCGCAAAGGTCGGTCACCGTCCACGTCCGCGTCACGCTCACGATCGGGTTCGGACAATCGCTGTCCGTTACCAC
>JAKLJF010000065.1:0-276 GCA_023151335.1 Thermoanaerobaculia bacterium
GGCTATATTTTCACCGACATCGCCCATGTCGACTGGCCGCGGCACCTGCCCGTGATGTATGATTTTTGGGAATTCCTGTTGCTCAACGGGAAAAATTATACGGGAAATCCTATTCAAAAACATTTCGATTTACACGAAAAACATCCGCTTCGGGCTGAGCATTTCGATCAATGGCTCCTCCTGTTCCAGTCAACCGTCGACGAGTTGTTTTCCGGACCCGTGGCCGAAGATGCCAAAAGCAGGGCGGCAGCTATTGCAGGTGTGTGGAAGCCGAAG
>JAKLJF010000065.1:286-13831 GCA_023151335.1 Thermoanaerobaculia bacterium
ATCCGGGTGGTATCGGGAAAATTTCCTGAAACACTCACCGTAGTACAGCTTCAATCACTTTCCCCGTACTTCCATTCGGCTCCATGATACGCAGCATGGCCGCCAGGGTGGGCGCGATATCAGTCACACTTACCGGCGCGAAAGAAGCGCCGGAAGGGACGCGCCAACCGTACCAAACGAGCGGCACATGCGTGTCGTAAGAATACGGCGAGCCGTGTGTGGTTCCGCCTTGGCTGAAGGTCTTATCGTCGGCGTGCCAGGCGGGCTCCAGGTTGAAGATCACGTCGCCCGAACGGCGGGGGTGAATACCCCGGCGATGCTCGGGGGCATAAGGATAGTCGTCGGGCAATGCCATGAGGTCGCGGCGGCTCCAGGCATCATACACGCCGGGCTGGGCGCGCAGGTATTTGACCAGCACCTGTGCGGCGTCCTCCGACTCGATACCGGCATCGCGCAGGGAAACGTGGTCGAGCCAGACCTGCTGATTGCTTGCCTCGAAAACGAAGTCGCCCTTTTTGCCAAATTCCGCTTGAATGGCTTCGTTGAGCGGCATCTCCGCTTTACTTTCCGCATAAACGCCCGCGGGCACTTCCAGGTCTTCCAGGTGCACAGGCGTTTCAGCCCCACCGTGGTCCGAAGTCAGGAACACGAGCACATTGTTTTTTCCGAATTTTTGATCCAGGTAGTTAAACAGGCGGGCCAGGTCGGCGTCGAGGCGCAGATAGGCGTCCTGGGTTTCTTCGGCATGTATGCCCCATTGGTGGCCGATGTAGTCGGTGGCGGAAAAACTCAGGCACAGGAAATCCGGCACAGCATCGGCGCCGAGTTCCATTTTTTCAATGGCTTCCAGGGCAAAATCGAGGGTAAGGCTGTTTCCAAAAGGCGTGAAGCGTAGCACGGTATAGCCGAATTTTTTCTTCAGGGCCGGCAAATCATGCGGGAATCCGCCGGGCATACCGATATATTTTCCGTCGTCGTAGCGATCCCAGCCGGCAAAACTTTCGTCGTAGGGTTGGGTCAGCAGGCGCGTCCAGGGCGTCGCTGTATATTGATCGGCGAGTCGGCGGGCATTAAAATCCTGCACCCATTGCGGCAGACCCAGGGAATCGGGGTAATACGTGGAAGTGATCCAGTTTCCGCCTTTATCGTCGAACCAATAGCAGGCATTAGGGATATGGCCGGCGGGCAGAATGCTCCCGCGATCTTTGAGACAGATACCCACCACTTTTGATTTGAAATTATTGGACAAACGCAGTTCGTCAGTGATGGTGGTGCTCAGCAATACCCTCGGAGAATGTTGCCCGACGCGTCCTTCTCCGCCCACGGTTTTTACCATGGTGTCGGTGGTAACGTAACGGTGTTTGCCCCATTCGGGATCCCACCATTCGTTGGCAATTACGCCGTTAATAGCCGGGGGCGCGCCGGTGTAAATAGCCGCGTGTCCGGGCCCGGTATAGGTAGGCACGTAGTTGAAATGCGTATTTTCGCAGGAAAATCCTTCCCGCAACAGGCGTTTGAAGCCGCCAGGGCCATACTTTTCCGAATAGCGATATAAAAAGTCGTACCGCATCTGATCCACCGCGATGCCAATAATGAGGCGGGGCGGCGCCGGGGCTTGTGCCGGGAGGGTGGCGGTGAAACTGGCAAAGAGCAGCAATGCCGGGAGGGGCAGGAGTCTGTTCATGGTGCTTAGCAATAAATGAAAACGAGGGCCGCAAAGATGCGGAATATCCCCAAAGATGAAAAGCAGGCTCAGTGAGGAATGGGTTAAATTTGAGGTCAAAACATTCAGGAAACACCAAACTACAAGGCACGTTGTTTTGTTTTATACCCAAAAACAAAACGTAACAAACGGGATTAATGGAGACCCAAAGCGGAGATTTGTATCATAAACTGATCCTGGAACACAACCGTGCTCCCCTGTATTTTGAAAAACGCCCGGACGCCTTGCGGGTGATAGACGCGATAAATCCGCTGTGCGGCGACAAGTTTAAAATATTCCTGGACATTGAAAACCAAACGATTGTGCGCGCTACTTTTCACGGCTATGGCTGCGCCGTCTCCAAAGCCTCGGCATCCGTTTTAATGCAAAAGATACAAGGGCGGCCTGTTGCAGAGGCGCTGGCATTAGTACGCGCATTTTTAACCCGGATCAATCCCGCCAGCCATGACGCGCAGCCTCCTGCGCCGCCGGATGAAGAAACGAAGGCTTTTCTTCCGGTAAAAAACTATCCGGGCCGTCTGAAATGCGCTACCCTGGCATGGGAGGCATTAGAGGCAGACATAAAGGACTTCTTACAACCTGCATAATATCAATCTGTGCCCCCGACCACTGCGATACATTTTAACTCTATGGCAATAGGCGTTGGCAGGCGGTCGATGCCCACGGTGGTGCGGCAGGGTTGATTATCTTTGAAATATTCGGCGTACACGCGGTTGAAGATGTGAAAATCGCGTTCCATGTTGGTCAGGAAAACCGTCACATCTACCAGGTCTTCCCAACGGGCGCCACTGGCTTCGAGTACGGCGCGCACATTGCGGAATACCGAGTGTGCCTGCGCCTCAAAATCAAACTCGGTATAATTGCCAGCCGCACTGCGCTGCAAGCCCGGCACACCGTCGGTCCGGGGGTCGCGGGGACCAATACCCGAAAGAAACAACAAATTCCCCACCCGTCGGGCATGCGGGTAAAGGCCTACTGGTTTGGGGGCGTTGTGCGCGTCGAATTTTTCTGATGAAGCCATGGTGGGTTGTTTAGCAGGTTTATGAGGGTTTATGAGGGTTTAGAGGGTTTATGAGGGTTTAGAGGGTTTAGAGGGTTTAGAGGGTTTAGAGGTTTTGGGTTGGGCAAAAGTAGTGATCAGGGGCCAGGCTGTAACATTTAGATAACATTTGCCGTCTTCTGGGCATTACCTTCACTTTTTAAACACCGGCTATGAAACAATTTATCCTTTTGTTCTCGATCTTTCTGTTAAGCGTCGCTTCGGCGCCTGCTCAACATGATGTTTTCCAGAATTTTATCGAAAAACACAAACACGACCGGGGCATCACTTACGCATACCTGAGCAAAGACTTGTTCGAAGTGGCCACGGAAACCAATATAAAAGAGAAGGACTGGAAGAAACTCCACAATGTGATCAAAAATATCGGCAGCCTGAGCATTCTTGCCGGCGACAGTATTGGAAACGGACTGTCACTGTACCGGGAAGCGCGGGGCCTCGTTGCTTCCGGAAATTTTGACGAACTGCTGACCGTGCGGGATGCGAATGATAAGGTACATATCTGGGCCAAATCGGAAGACGACCTGGTAACCGATCTTGTTCTCCTGGTGGGATCGCCGGATGAATTTGTGCTCGTCTGTTTCGCCGGAGCCCTCGAATTGGGTAATATCGCCGAATTATCCCGCCTGTTCGACGCCGGGGCGGCGGAGGAACTGGCTCGCAGTTCCGAGGCAGTCGCGGTGGAATTTTCCGTCAGTCCCAATCCCAACAACGGCGTGTTCAGGCTCAACTTTAACGGGCAAGACGACATGCCGCTCTTACTGAGCGTGATCGACCAGAGTGGCCGCCAGCTTTCGTCGATCCGCCTCGCGGGCAGCATCGCACAGGAGGTGCGGCTTAACGATCTGCCATCAGGGAATTACTGGATACAATTGAAAACCCAAAAAGGGCGTATCGGTGTAAAACCCTTAAGGGTTATCCGGTAAATTTTTAAAAATAAGCAGTACCGAAAAATATGGAGATATGAAAATAAGTTGTTATCTTTGACATCTCCTTGTTAAGGTTTGGATTTGACCCAAAAAAATCCAGCCTTTTTTAATCCGTTTGTTCGCTTGCTCATAATCGCCTGCTGTTCTTGGTACGTTCTGCCTAATGTTTTACCAAAAACGCAGATTATGATGAAAAACATTTCGGTACTTCTTTTGCTCAGCCTGCTTTTTGGGCTGTGTTTTCCGGTGAGCGGAATAGCCCAAAATGCTTCTGTCGGCGGCTTCGTGTGGGATGACCTGAATGCTAACGGACTTCAGGATACCCTTGAACCCGGCATAGCGGGCGTAGTAGTGGTGCTGGAAAACGGCGATTCCACGGTGGCCAATCAGGCAACTGATTCCAGCGGACATTACCTGTTTTCAGACCTTTCAGCCGATTCTTTCAGGCTCGAATTTGTCAATCCCGGCGGGTTGTTTTTTACCTTGCAAAACGTCGGTTCCAACGACTCTATCGACAGCGACGCCGACAACAACGGTTTTGTCGGCTTTTTTGCCCTGGCCGACAGCCAGGCACTAGATTTCGACGCCGGCTTTAGCGCAACGCCCCTGTTTTGTGCGATCAACGCATCGGTCGATTCGGTGCTGTGCAGCGACAACAACACCCCCGCCGACACGACCGACGACACCTTTACTTTATTGTTGAGCGTCGCCGGCGGTGTTGGAACCTGGCATGTGCCGCCCGATACCACCTTGTTTGCGTACGATTCGGCGTTTGTTTTCGGCCCATTCCCCATTAGCGGCGGCCCGCTAACGCTGATCATTGTGGACAGCGGCGACTCCACCTGCACCGACACGTTAACGATCGCGCCGCCGCCGCCCTGCTCAACCGTGGATACCTGCGCTACGCCTGTTACGGCCACCGTGGGCGCCGTGACCTGCGATAATAACGGTACACCCAACGACGCCACCGACGATACTTTTACCTTCGAGCTGACTGTTACGGGCGGCACGGGTACCTGGAGCGCATTGCCCGATACGATCGAATTCCCGTATGACTCCACCTTCACATTCGGCCCATTCCCCATCAGCGGCGGCCCTGTTTCGCGCGTTGTTACCGATAATGCCGATGCCTTGTGTTCCGACTCGGTAACGGTTGATCCACCGGCCGTTTGCTCTTGTTTGACACCTATCTCCGCCACTTTCAGCGACGTGGTCTGTAACGACAACGGCACGTCCAATGACTCTACCGACGACGTTTTTACCTTTAAACTGACCGCCACCGGCGGGACCGGCACCTGGAGGGCCTTGCCGGATACCACGGCAACTCCTTTCGACTCCACGGCAACGTTTGGTCCTTTCCCCATCAGTGGCGGCCCGCTTACGCTGGTCGTTCAGTCGAATTCCGATACCTTTTGCGTCGATTCCGTGATCGTTACGCCGCCCGCCCCCTGCTCGGTACCGGTGATGGCCTGCGACGTGAAGGAAATCGGTTGTATCAGATTTGAATTGCTCGGTATTACCCTTGATTCTGCCAAAAGACGGACGTATCAGATGCAGGTAACCAACAACTGCGACAATAAACTGATCTACGCGGCCTTCCAGTTGCCCAAAGGGATCAAGGCAAAGGCGCCGGACGATGGTTCGGTGTACACGGCGCCCAGCGGCCGGGAATACGAGGTGCGCAACCCGAATTTCAGTCCGTATTACTCGATCCGGTTCAAAACCACTACCGACAGCATCAGCAGCGGCCAATCCGACATCTTCGAATACACCCTGCCGGCGCAGGCACAACCGGCTTACATTCTTGCGACCGTCCGGGTTTGGCCGAAAATATTTTATCAGGCACACCTCAATACCTTCGATTGCGACGACGCGCAGCCGAAATTCCTCAAGGCCACGCCATCCAAACTCCAGCCCCAGGTGAATAACCCGCCAGGGGTGGGGCCCGACCCGGGTAATCCGGGATCTGCCACGCCGCAAATGCAGGTTTACCCGAATCCGACCCCCGGCGGTATAGTTAACGTATACTTATCCGACTGGGCGGGCCAAACCGTTGAAATCCAACTGTTCGACGGATATGGCAAGCTTGTGCTGACTAAAACGGCGGTAGCGAGCGACGTGCCGTTTGAACTGGAACTTCCCGCCGGACTCGATGCGGGGATTTACTGGGTGAGAATGATACCGCCAACCGGGAAACCACAGCTGCAACAGTTGGTGCTGCAGTGGTGACGCGTTTTTAAATGGACGGAATGGACGGGATGGACAGGATCAACAGGACTTACAGGATGCTAACAATGGATCTTGTAAATGCTGTTGATCCTGTCTGTTTAATTACACTCGCCTTCAAGTGCAACCCCGTCGTTTCATCCAGCGCGAACATCTTTTAAAAATTTATATCAAAAATAACGCTTGAAACGCGGAAATCCGGCTCTCCTGTACCTGTTTCACAATATTTCCCGATTAAACCGGTTTATTTTGGCGCGCTCAAATATTAGCATGTTTTGCCAACCGCGCCGACAATATGAAACGATTACTGATTATCCTGTTGCTTTCCGCCCTGGCTGCCGCCGATGCTAGCGCACAATGCGTTGCCGGCAATTGCCAGAATGGCCAGGGCACTTACGTTTATCCCTCCGGGGCCAAGTATATCGGCAATTTCCGAAACGGCGAAATCCACGGCGTCGGGGTATGTTATTACACCGATGGCAGTAAATACAGCGGCGAATGGAAAAGCCGGTATCCCGACGGCAAAGGTACCAAAACCTATTCCGATGGCACCAAAAGAACGGGAATGTGGAAAAAAGGCAAGCCGGTGGACGATCAGGGCAATATCCTGGAGGAGTATATCGCGGGTAAAAAAGAAGAGCAGCAGGACGACGGCACCAATATACAGTCGGGATGCCTGAGCGGCGATTGTAAAAACGGAACAGGCGTTTTTGCCTACCCTGACGGCAGCAAATACGAAGGAGAATTCCAAAACGGCAAGTTTGAAGGGAACGGTACTTTTTATTTTGCCAACAATGACAAATACGTTGGCCAGTTCAAAGAAAATTACCCGCACGGCGCCGGCGCCCGTTATCATGCCGACGGCTCGGTGGAAAACGGCGAATGGCGCGAGGGCGAATTTGTCGGCTCCAGCCTGATCGAAAGCGGAAAGATCGGGTGTATTCAGGGCGATTGCACGGATGGCAAGGGTACCTATATTTTCAAAGAAGGTTCGGCCAAATATGTGGGCGACTTTAAAAACGGCCAGCCGCATGGTTTCGGTATCTGCACTTATGCCAACGGCGACCGGTACCGGGGCGAATGGGCCGATGGCGCCTTCATGGGCAAAGGCACCCTTTACCTGCGCGACGGTACCGAGGTGACCGGATACTGGCGCGAAGGCGAGTTTATCGGCAAAGACCAGCCCATCGATTATCAGCCGGTTTTCACGCAGCCCGCCCCGGCGCTGCCGGTTGATGTCGATATTAAAGTCTGGGCCGTGGTCATTGGCGTCGCTTCCTACGACCACATGCCCGTTTTGCGCTACACCGACGACGATGCCTACCGGTTCTATGCCTTCCTCAAAAGCCTGGAGGGCGGCGCCCTGCCCGACGATCAGGTACGCATCCTGATTGATGAAGAGGCTACCCGCGACAATATTCTCGGAAATGTGAATGAGATCTTTAATAAGGCAGGGGCTAACGACCTGGTGATTTTTTATTTCTCCGGCCACGGCCTCAACGGCTCTTTCCTGCCTATCGACTTCGACGGCTACAACAACAAGATCAACCACGAAGAAATCGCCGGCCTGTTCAATAAATGCAAAGCGAAATACAAGCTCTGCCTGGCCGATGCCTGCCACTCCGGCAGCCTGTTTGCCATGCGTTCAGGAGAAGGGGAACCCGCACTCACACAGTACTACCAATCGCTCTCCAAATCGGTGGCCGGTACCGCGCTGATCATGTCATCGAAGGCAGAAGAAACGTCACTGGAATCGGCCGGTTTGCGGCAGGGCGTGTTCAGCCACTTCCTGATTCGCGGACTAAAAGGCGAGGCCGATAAAAACAAGGACAAAATCGTTTCCGTGCAGGAACTGTATGATTTCATCTACGACAACGTCCGGACGTACACCGGCAACCGCCAGAGTCCGGTCATTAAAGGTACCTACGATCCGGCCATGCCAGTGGCGGTACAACGTTAAAATCACTTGAATTTGTTAAAATTTCTAAATTTTTTGCAAAAATTCAGGTCAAAAAAGTTATTTTTTTTCAACAAATACTCGAAAAATCGTGTCGCGCATCTGACATTTTGTGAATTAAGTAATTGAATATCAGATGCATATATTTTAAATTCATCTGTTCCTTTGCACAACAAACCATATTTTATCCTCAACAAACGCTTTTTTTTGTCCTTTTGCAATATCACAATCTCCTGCACTTTTGTATCGTTAATGAAAGACAACGGCGGTGATTGACAAAGAAGCGGTACCTCATTAACCACAGATCAGAGACTTTTCATGAGATTATACGGGAAACCGCCGCGGCACAAACGAGTGCCGCGGTTTTTTTTTTGCCCCTACCTCAACCCTTCTTTCAACACCAGGTTGTCGATCAGGCGCACTTCTCCTGCCCAGGCGGCCACGCAGGCGACAATAAAGTTACTTTCATTTTGATGTTCGACCGGCAATAGGGAAATACCATCCACTATATCAAAATATTCCGGTTTCAGGCCGGCGGTTTCCAGTTGGCGCAAGGCGCTGGCCTGAACGGCGGTTGCCGGTTCGTGTTGAAACCGGTCCCTGGCCTCCAGCAAAGTCCGGTAGATTGCCGGGGCGGCAAGTCGCATTTCCGGGCTCAGGCGCAGGTTCCGGCTCGACATAGCCAGGCCGTCGGGTTCGCGGGTAGTGGGGCACATCACCAGCTGAATGGGTGAATTGAATTGCCGGATCATATCGCGCACAATGGTGAGCTGTTGAAAATCTTTTTGCCCCATGTAGAGCCGGTGCGGCTGTACAATATCGAGCAATCGTTTCACCACGGTAGCCATACCCTTGAAATGGCCCGGACGGAAAACACCTTCCATCACCTGGTCGAGCTGCCGGAAATCGAGTTGCACCGTGAGCTCCAGCCCGGGCGGGTATACCTCTTCCACGGGCGGCATGAACAGCGCGTCGCAGCCCGCGCCCAGCAATAAGGCGATATCCTTTTCCGGCATGCGGGGGTATTTTTCCAGGTCTTTCGGGTCGTTGAATTGGGTGGGGTTGACAAAAATACTTGTCACGGCCAGGTCGCCTTCCTGTTTGGCTGCCAGCACCAGGCTGAGATGTCCATCGTGTAAGGCGCCCATTGTAGGGGCAAAACCGACGGTTTTTCCCGCGCGGCGTTCGGTGTCGAGCCAATGCTGCAGGTCGGCTACTTTTTTAAAAATCAGCATAACAAACTTAATGTGCGCGACAAAGGTTGAAAAAATGACGGGTTTACCAAACGGGGAAAATCTTTCCACACTTCCCTTCGTTTTACCTGTTCAGAAAAAAAGTTTGGCTAATGGGCGCAATGGGCATCAAATTCGCTTGTTGGTATTGCAGAAAAGCCTATTTTTGAAACAAATTCCGGGACGATGGTACGTTTAATATTTACGCTGTTATTTATCGCCTGCCTGGCTGCTTCCGCCCGGCCGCAGGGTTTTGCGCCGCCTGAAGAAAGGGTCGGGATTATTTACAATCGCGAAACCACTTTCAACCTGAAGCTGACCACCAATCGCGGATTCGCGCCGGGTTTGGAATTCGGCCGCCTCCGGACCTACTATAAAACAACTTACTACCACATCAGCCTGGGCGAGCTGAAACACGCGAAGGAGCAACGCCAAAGTGCCGACCCCCTGCTCAGCCGTTCTTTCCGCCCGTACATTTTTGGCAAACAGAACAATTTCTTCGTAGTGCGCGCCGGCTGGGGCGTTAAACGGTACTATTCGGAAAAAGCCAAACATAAAGGCGTGGCCGTGGGCATCAGTTATGCCTTCGGGCCAACCCTGGGCCTGCTGAAGCCTTATTATCTGGCCATCTGCTATCCCGACCCCGACAGTCCGGGCGATTGCCGCATTTTCCACGAAAAATATTCCGAAGAAAATGCCAGCCTCTTTCTCGACGAAAACGGCCGTATCAAAGGCGCCTCCCCCTTCACCCGCGGCTTCGGCGAACTGGGTTTCCTGCCCGGCGCCAATGCTTCCATCGCTTTTCACATGGACTGGGGCGCTTTCGACGAATTTGTAAAGGCGTTTGAAATTGGCGCCATGCTCGACGTTTTCCCCAAAAGAGTGCCCATCCTGGTGTCGGAAGAGAACAACCAGGTGTTCCTGAACTTCTTCATAAATTTGCAGCTCGGAAAACGGCGCTGAAGCCTTTTCCCTGCAATCACGAAGCAATGTTCCAATACCTGATCCAGTCTTTCCGGAGAAAAAAAGCGCGGCGTTTCTTTCAGGAATATCCCTACCAGATAAATCGTTTCGAGCTCGAAACGGGTACTGTTGAGTTTGCCAACTGGCAAAACCCGCTGACTACGCCCAAAGCCATCGGGCAGGAAAATGTCGATTTTTTTAAAAAATTTGTCAAAAACGGCGATCTGGTCATCGATATTGGCGCTAATATCGGCCACATGACTGTTGCCATGGCGCTGGCTGCCGGCAAGGAAGGGCAAACCCTGGCCTTCGATCCCAATCCGCACGTGTTCAAAATACTGGAAGTCAACGCCGGCCTGAATCCCGCGCTGACCAATATCCGGGCGCTGAACTATGCCATCACCGACGAGGAAGCGGAGTTTTTCTACTACTCTTCGGAAGCTTCTTTTAACAACGGCGGCATTTCAAAACAAGATACCGACAAGCACGGGCGTTTTGCCCTGCCCACCAAAGTCAGGGGTATCGTGCTGGAACGTTTGCTGGAAGCGCAATTCCCTGACCGGCTGTCCAGGCTGGCCCTGATCAAGATCGACACCGAGGGGTACGACAAAGAAATTATCCGCTCGATCCGCGGTTTGCTCCGGCGTTTTAAACCGGTAGTGATCACCGAGTGTTTTAGTAAAACGACGCCGGAAGAACGCGCCGAGCAGTTTGGGTTGCTCGCGGATTTGGGGTATAAGTTGTTTCATATTGAAGGATTTAATAGTAGTACATTAATGACCCTGATTAATAATGCCGGAGATATGAACAAGTGGAAGCATTTTGATATAGTGGCATTAAACTCTTGAAAACAATCCACCACCTGGAAAAAAACGAGTTGATTATTACTGATAACCTGGATTGGCATGATAGACCTTCCCATCGTTGAAAATACCGCCGAAACGCGGCCCAAGCGCCCGGAATGGCTCAAGGTGCGCCTGCCCATGGGCGAAAACTACCGCAACGTGCGCAGCATTGTCGATGACTTCAATCTGCACACGATATGCCAGAGCGGCAACTGCCCGAACATGGGTGAATGCTGGGGCGCCGGTACGGCCACTTTTATGATCCTTGGCAATGTATGCACCCGCTCCTGTTCCTTTTGCGCGGTGAAAACCGGCCGGCCCAACGAATACGACGAAGACGAACCCCGCCGCGTGGCCGAGGCTATCTGGCTGATGCGCGTCAAACACGCCGTCATCACCTCCGTCAACCGCGACGAACTCAAAGACCGCGGGGCCGAGATCTGGTACCAAACCGTGCGCGCGGTGAAAGAACGCTGCCCGGAAACCACTATCGAAACGCTCATTCCCGACACGAAGGGCAACTGGGAAGCCCTCGAACGTATGATCTCCGCCGGACAGGAAGTGGTGAGCCACAATATGGAAACCGTACCCAGCCTGTACCGCAAAGTGCGCCCGCAAGCGAAATACGAACGCAGCCTGGAGCAAATACAGCGCACCAAAGCCTTCGGCAAACGCACCAAAAGCGGCGTCATGGTCGGGCTGGGCGAAACGAAAGAGGAGATGTTCCAAATCATGGACGACCTCGTGGCGCACGGTTGCGATATCCTGACCATAGGGCAGTATTTGCAGCCGACCAAAATGCACATCGCGGTGGCGGAGTACGTGCACCCCGATGTGTTTGCCGAGTACAAGGAAGTCGGGCTGCAAAAGGGATTCAAGTACGTGGAGAGCGGGCCGCTGGTGCGGTCGTCGTATCACGCCGAGCGGCATGTGTAACGCCGTCTGTCAGACGGCGTGAAAAAATATTTTTATAAAACTTTCACGCCGTCTGACAGACGGCGTTACAGCAGTGCCGCGCCAAACACCCCCGCACTATCGCCCAGTTTGGGTTTCAGAAAAACGGTATCGATCCGCGTATTGAACAGGTGTTTGCCTGCCTCGGCCTTGCCGTCGGTGTAAAGCCGGGCAATATTGCCCACGCCGCCGCCGAGCACGATGGCGTCCGGGTCGACGATGTTGATCACCACGGCAATAGCTTTTCCAAAAAAATGGATCAGCCGGTCGATGGTTTGTACAGCGGCAGGATCGGTACCGGCTTCGGCGCGTTGCGCGATTTCCGGTAACCGAAGCGATTGCCCACTCAGGCCGGCATAAAACCTTTCCAGGGCTGGCCCGGAAAATACCGTTTCCACGCAGCCGGTTTTGCCGCAGTAGCAGGGGCCGCCGCTCAGATCGAGGAAATTGTGTCCCCACTCGCCGGCGATACCCTGACGGCCATTGATCACTTTTTGACCCACCACCAGGCCGCCACCCACCCCGGTACCCAAAATGACGCCGAAAACCACCCCGGCATTGGGCAACACATCGGGCACGGCGCCCATCAGCGCCTCGGCCACCGCGAAGCAGTTGGCGTCGTTGGCCAGCCGCACGGGCACACCCAGGCGGGCCACCAGGTCTTTGTCGAACGGTTTGCCGTTCAGGGCGGTGGTGTTGGCGTTTTTGATAGCACCGGTGATCGGGTCCAGCGTACCCGGATGGCCGATGCCGAGATAATCGGGTTTCAGGCCGGTTTCAGCGGAAAGCATTTCCACCAGTTTGCCCACCTGGTTCACGATATGTTCATATCCTTTGCCGGCTTCCGTAGGGATACGTTGCCGGGCAATGGGTGCCGGATTTTCGCGGCTTTCCAGAATGGCGGCTTCGATTTTGGTGCCGCCTAAGTCAATTCCCCAAAGAGGCATGGGACCAGTTTTGAGTTTTGAGTTTTGGCGAAGGTAGGTTGATTTTTGCCTTTAACCTATCCTTAAACTTTCCTTCAAAATACAAAAGAGACCTTTGCGGTTTATGCCGGGATTTAATTCCCTGTTTTCCATAAGATTCTAGCTGTACCTTATATCAACATTATACCGCATGAAAAAATTTACCCTCGCCTGGCTGTTCTGCGGGCTTGCCATTTCCTTCAGTGCCTGCGACACCCTTCAGCAAATTGCCAAAGAAACGCTCAGTGAACCCACCCTTGCCGAGATCGGCCAAGGTTTGAAGGAGGCGCTTGGAAACGGGATCACCAAGGGTGTTAATGTATTGTCGGCCCGTGACGGATACTTCAAAAGCGCGTATAAAATACTGCTGCCGGAAGAGGCGCGCAAAGTGACCGATAAACTGAAGGCAATACCGGGTTTTACCAACCTGGAAAATGAATTGATCGAAAAGATCAATCGCGGCGCCGAGGATGCGGCCAAAGAAGCCGGCCCCATCTTTCTCAATGCGATCAAAGCGATGACCATCCAGAATGCGGCCAACATCCTGATGGGCGCCGACAATGCCGCCACGCAATACCTGCACAGCACGACGTACCAGCAGCTGTACGACAAATTTAATCCCAAAATCGTGGCTTCTCTTGATAAAATAGGCGCCAATAGTCTGTGGACCAAAGCCGCCGATACCTATAATAAA
>JAKLJF010000660.1:0-2285 GCA_023151335.1 Thermoanaerobaculia bacterium
GTACCTACTTTGTAGTGAATAAGTTTTTGAGAATGCGCGTAGATGATCTTTACTGAGGTTAGAAGGTTAGAAGGTTTCTGGTTAGAAGGTTCGATAACCCAAGTCGAACCTTCTAACCAGAAACCTTCTAACCTTCTAACCAGAAACCTTCTAACCATATTAATTTTATGGCAAAACAACAACCACAACGTCGTCCGGCCCCCCAACCACAAAGCCAGCGGAAAAACGCCCCGGCAGCGCCTGTACGCCGGACGGAAAAACGCGAAAGCCTGTTTAGCGCCGGTCGGGAAGAGTTTATTTTTGGACGCCAGAATTTTTTGATCATTGGAGCCGGCCTCGGACTTGTGCTGCTGGGCCTCCTGGCTATGAGCGGCGGCTGGATGCCCGATCCTGATACCTGGGATCCCGACATTATTTATAGCTTTCGACGCATTACCCTTGCACCCATCCTGATGGTGGCTGGCTTCGTGACCGTTATTTACGGGATTTTTAAAAAATAACCTCCCCCGGGTAGCAGGGGATAACGACATCCTTCTTTCCGCATGAATTTAATCCATGCCATCGTCCTTGCCATTATTGAGGGTTTGACAGAGTTTTTGCCGGTTTCCTCCACCGGCCACATGATCATTGGTTCCACGGCAATGGGCATTGCTTCCCACCCGTTTGTGAAGGTGTATACCGTTGCGATCCAATTTGGCGCTATAGTATCGGTGCTGGTGTTGTACTGGCGCCGGTTTATCCAAAATTGGGCGTTTTATCTGAAATTGCTCGTTGCGTTGCTGCCGGCCCTGGTTTTTGGCTTTTTATTCAAAAGCGCGATCGATCAATTGTTGGAAGAAGTTGTGGTGGTAGGACTGGCGCTGATTGCAGGCGGTATCGTGTTTTTATTTCTCGACGGTTTTTTTGAACGTCGTAGCCGCCGCGATACCGATATAAGCGATATTACATTGCCAAAAGCGCTGAACATCGGTTTGTTTCAAGTCGTTGCGATGGTACCCGGCGTGAGCCGGTCGGCCGCCACGATCATCGGGGGGCTTGTGCAGGGACTATCCCCTAAAACGGCCGCCGAATTTTCTTTTTTCCTGGCCGTTCCAACCATGTTTGCCGCCACGGTTGAAACCTTGTGGGAATATTTCCAACACGAGGGCGGCCATTTTACCCGCGACGAAATTGTGCTGCTTACCGTCGGAAACGTGGTTGCGTTTGTAGTGGCCATGATTGCCATCAAAGCATTTATCCAGTTCCTGACAAAAAGCGGGTTCAGGCTTTACGGTTATTACAGGATTGTCCTAGGGTTGATTATTCTGTTGCTGTGGGCAACTGGTTATCTGGAAGGCGTGGATGTAGGAGCGTTTTAACCTGAAATGTTGTTGAGAAATTCTTCCTCGCTCCAAATGTCCACCGTGCCCAATGCCTGCGCTTTTTTCAGCTTGCTGCCCGCTTTTTCTCCGACGACCAGGATACTCAGATTTTTACTCACTCCGCTGGCAATGCCAGCTCCTGCAGCCGCGGCGCGCGCCTCGGCTTCTTCACGGGTCATGGTGCTGAGCGTACCGGTGAACAGAATGGTTTTTCCGGCCAGCGGGCCTTCGGCGGCACTTTGAAGTTTTTTATCCTCCTCCGTCTGGCGCAGATTGACGCCGAGCGCTTCCATGGTTTTAAGCAACCCGATATTGTTTTCGTTGTGGAAGAAATTGTACACGTTCCGGGCCAGCACGGGGCCTACGTCTTTGATCTCTTCATAACGTTCCGGTTCCCATTTGGACAGGTCGAGCACGTGCTCTACTTCGGCCGCGAGCAGTTTGGAGGCTTTTTGGCCAAGATGATGAATACTGAGGCTGTGTAAGAGGCGGTGGATCGGGTTTTGTTTGGCTTTTTCCACGGCATTGCGCAGGTTGCGGGCCGATTTTTCTCCAAAACCTTCGAGTTGGGCGATCTTCTCGTAATCCAGGCGATAGATATCCGCGATAGAATGTAGCCAGCCCAGTTTGTAGAAACGCAGTATGGTACTCTCGCCCATACCCTCGATGTCCATGGCGTGTTTGGAGGTGTGGAAGATCATGCGCTGGGTGACCTGGGCTTCACATTCGGCATTTTCACAGCGCCAGATCGCTTCCTCTTCGGGTTTGACAAGATGGCTATGGCAAACCGGACAGTATTTGGGATAAACGACCGGGCGTTCGGTACCGTTCCGCACTTCGTCGAGCGCTTTGACGATATAAGGGATAACATCGCCGGCGCGTTCCACCAGCACCATGTCGCCGATGCGGATGTCTTTGCCGCGA
>JAKLJF010000660.1:2292-3486 GCA_023151335.1 Thermoanaerobaculia bacterium
GCGCTTTGACGATATAAGGGATAACATCGCCGGCGCGTTCCACCAGCACCATGTCGCCGATGCGGATGTCTTTGCCGCGGATAAATTCTTCGTTGTGCAGGCTGACGTTTTGCACCGTTACGCCGGCGAGTTGCACCGGTTCCAGTTTGGCTACCGGCGTGACGGCGCCGGTTTTGCCCACCTGAAATTCCACGTCGCGCAGGCGGGTGGTGGCCTGGCGGGCCTTAAATTTGAAGGCAATGGCCCAGCGCGGGTGGTGCGCCGTATAGCCGCAACGCGCCTGCAACTCCAGGCTGTTCACTTTGATGACCATGCCGTCAATTTCATAAGGATAGGCCTCGCGTTGATTTTGCCAGGCCTCGCAAAAATCTATAACTTCGGTAATGTTGGAACAGATGCGGCGTTCGGGGAGCGAAACCCCACCCCCGAAAGGGAGGGGAGACGTAGAGGGGCCAGCGACGTCACGTCTCCCCTCCCCTTCGGGGGTGGGGTTTAGCGAAGGTGTTTTGAATCCCAGTTCGCTCAACAGCAATATGGAATCATTGTGCGTGGGGAATTGATCCAGCACATCGTTGCCGGCGGCGTCGGCAGCATATCCCAGCTGATATATAAATGCTTCCAGCCCCCTGCGCGCGGCTTCTTTGGGATCTTTCATCCGCAGGCCACCAGTAGCCGCGTTGCGCGGGTTGGCAAAAAGCGGTTCACCTGCTTCCAGGCGTTTGACGTTTATTTTTTCAAAAATATCTTTGCGAATGATGGCCTCTCCGCGCAGCTCAGCCCTGGCAATGCCGTATTTGGAAAAACCGGTTTGCAGCGGAATGGAACGCAGGGTGCGCATATTGGCCGTTATTTCGTCGCCTACTTCGCCGTTTCCGCGGGTGGCGGCGCGCAGCAACTGGTCGTTTTCATATAACAATGCGATTGTACCGCCGTCAAATTTAGGCTCCACCGCGTATTCCACTTCGGCATCTTTGGGCAAACCGCAGAGTTTTTTCACCGCCGTATCAAAATCATTCAGATCAGCGGCATCATAGGAGTTGTCGAGCGACAACATCGGTGTCAGGTGGGCTACCTGGTCGAAATCCTCCGTCAGGTCGGCCGAAACACGCTGAGTCGGCGAGTCCGGCGTGATCAGTTCCGGATGCGACCGCTCGATGGCTTCCAGCTGTTTGTACAACTGGTCATATTCAAAAT
>JAKLJF010000661.1 GCA_023151335.1 Thermoanaerobaculia bacterium
AATACGGGTGCCTTGGTATCCCGGATATCAATCAGTTGCACAGCGGTCGTCCAGTTACCGCAGTTGTCCGTCGCTTTCCAGGTGCGTTTCAACTGCCGGTTGGCCGGACAGTTGAAGTAGGTGCACACTTCGCCCAGATATGTAATGGTGACCAAAGCGTCGCAGTTGTCGGCGGCCGTCGGCGTTTCCACCTCGATGTCCGGTCCGCAGCAACCCGAGCACTCCACCGTCGTATTCTGGGGCACCCAGGTGAAGTAGGGCTTCGTGTTATCCACCACAGTGATCTTGTGCGACGCGGTACGGGTATTGCCGCAGTCGTCTTTGGCCGTCCAGGTGCGCGTCAGGAGGTACGAGTCGGGACAGGCGCCATTCGCGCGTGTTTCCTTAAAGGTGATCTCCACCGAGGGATCGCAGTTGTCGGTCGCCGCGGGATTGGCAGGCGCCGGCACGTTGTTGCATTGAACGGTTACGTTGGCCGGTACGCCGCTGGTGAATACGGGTCTGGTCACATCATAATTTCGCGTCACTTTTGTCGTTTCCACATCCGTGTTGCCGCAAGCATCCGTTTTGGTAAAGGTGTACGTACGCCACTGGGTGCAGCCACTCGTATACACCGTACCGGCGGTGCCGGCGACGTTGCCGCTACCGGCGCAGTTGTCGGTCCAGTTAGTGGTCAGCGTCGGCCAGTTTGGATTGCAGCCCGGAATCGCATAGTCGGCGATATCCTGTATTTCCGGTTTTTGCGTATCCGATTTCCAGGTGTAGGTGACCGTGCAGGTCGCCGTCCTGCCACAGTCGTCAGTCGCCGTTACCGTCCAGGATTGCGTTTTTACGCAAGTACCTGTGACGGAACCGGGTGTGGCTGATTTGGCGGGTGTGCCGCCGCAGTTGTCCGTCACCGGACCGGCGTCCGTTTTCGCTTTATCAGCATTAGGCAGGGTCGGATTGCAGCCCAGGTCGATCGGGGCCCCCGGGCAGGAAGTGAACTGCGGGTTTTGCGCGTCCGATTTCCACGTATGCGTCACCGTACCCTTTCCGGCATTATTTGCGACATTACCGCTTTGGTTTTCCGTGTCCGATTTCCATGTATACGTCACTGTACAGGTCGAGGTGTTGTCGCAGCCGTCGGTTGCCGTTACCGTCCAGGTTTGGGTCTTTGTGCAGGCGCCCGTGATCTCGCCGCCCGCCGCCGTTTTCACCGGCGTGCCGCAATTGTCCGTAGCAGGGCCAGCATCCGTTTTTGCCTTGTCCTCGTTGGGCAGGGCCGGGTTGCAGCCCAAATAGATGGTAGCTGTCGGGCAGGACGTGAACTGCGGGTTTTCCGTGTCCGATTTCCACGTGTACGTCACCGTACAGGTCGCCGAATTGCTGCAGCCGTCGGTGGCCGTCACCGTCCATGTTTGCGTCTTCACGCAGGCGCCCGTGATGGAACCAGGCACAGCCGATTTTACCGGCGTGCCGCAGTTGTCTGTCGCCGGGCCGGCGTCCGTTTTTGCTTTGTCAGCGTCGGGCAGGGCAGGGTTGCAGCCCAGGTCGATGGCCGCCGTCGGGCAGGACGTGAATTGCGGGTTGGTTTTGTCCGCTTGCACCACATAGGTATATGTACAGGTGGTGGAGGCTTCGTTGACGTCTTTAATGTTGTTAAAAGGCGACAGGTCATCCCAAACCACTATTGTCCGGGTGATGGTCTGATTCGTGGCGGAGCAGATGTTCGGTGTGGCGTTATCTGATGCGGTAAATTTGATCTGACCACAAGGATCAGCGCCCAGCGTGATGTTGTAGGGTACTGCCTGTATTTCAGCCAGCGTGGCCGGCATCGCCGGGATATTCCCAAGGGTATTACAGTTGTAGGTACCCAGATCAGTATTGGCCGGGCAGCTTGCGATAAATTCACAACAAGCCTCTATTGTCACGGTCTGCGAACAGGTAGAAGAGCAGGAATTGAACCCTACAGACGTTACACTGACTGTGTAGGAACCCGAAGCGCCGGCCGTGACGGTTACCGAAGCGCCGTTGGTGGGACTGGTGATCGTCCCGTCGCCGCTGATGCCCCAGGTGTAGGATAAACCATCGGTGGTTACGGTATGCACATTACCCGTCGAATTGCCACAGACGGAAGAAGGGCCGCCCACCGAACAGGTCGGCGAAGGTTTGACCGGCGTCGCGTCGAAACAGTTGGAAATACAACCATTATCGTCCGTGATGGTGACGTATAGGTAGTAATCGCTGGTTCCGGCGGTCACCGTCACCGAAGAGCCGTTGGTAGGGCTTGTTATACTCCCGCTGCCAACCAGGTTCCAACTGTAGGCATCCATGCCGCCGGGAGCGGAATATATGTTGCCTGTCGAATTGGCGCAAGCCGAATCCTGCCCCCACGGTGGCGGATTGATAAAGGTGATGGAACAGGCAGGTGGGGAATTTACGGTAATGGCAAAGGAGCAGGTATTGGAGCAGCCGTTCCCGTCCGTCACCTTATAGACGATGGTGTGCGTGCCTGCGCCGGCTGCGGCGGGATTGAAATTCCCCCCGCTCACCCCCGGGCCGCTGTACGTGCCGCCGGCGGGGCTGCCGCCGGATAGGGGATATGCAGGCACATTCAGGCAAACCGAGGAATTCGAAGGACAGCTGGGCGCCGCGGGCAGGGGATTCACCATCACGGTAGCCGTGCCGGTATTGGAGCAGGTGTTTTCGGCATTCACGGTTACGCTATACGTATGCGGACCGGTGGTTGTGGGGATGGCGGTCGTTTGGTTATAGAATCCGCCGAAGCCGTCGGGGACGAAAGTGCCGTCGGGGTCGGTGATGCCCTCGCCGCTCCAGGACACTGTGCTGCTCGAGGCAGCCGCAATCGAAAGGTCTAAAGTAGCGCCGAAACAGGCAGGATTGGGATTGATCGTGATGTCAGCTGGCGGCTTAAATAAATAAATAAAACTTTGTTTGGAGCAACTGTTGGCACATCCGTTGTCATCGGTAATCGTCAGGTAAACGGTATAGTCGTTCAGATAATTACCGCTCGTCACCGAAACCGACTGATCCGAGGTGGAGCCCGGTATCGAGCCGCCGCCGCCGATGCTCCAGTTATAGGAGTTCATGCCCGCGGGGGCTGAGTAGATATTGCCGGGGGTATTGTTGCACACAAAATCCGGCCCCGATATACTGCAACTTGGCAATGCGCAAATAGTGCCGTTCACGGCAAAATCGTTCGCCGTAGAGCCGCCTGTATCGAAAATGTAAAAGGTGCCTGCTGTACTTGAAGAGCGAAAGGGTACAATTCTGAAAGTCACAGTGCTGCCCGACGGCAAATTTTGCAGAGCAGGGATACCAGACAAATCGATAGAACCAACCGAAGCCCCGCTGGTCGAGGTGCTTGGGAGACTGACAGTGGTAATCAGCGAGTAGGCGCCTGCATTGATTTGATATTGAATCTCAGCGAAAAGCGGCCCAGTATTGGAACGCCGGTAATCGAACGGGTCAATGGAGCTTAG
>JAKLJF010000662.1 GCA_023151335.1 Thermoanaerobaculia bacterium
CGACAATCAGTTGCGCCTGTTTGAAATTGAAATAGGGGTGTGCGCGCAGTTCCGCCTCTGATACGGCGTTGATGTTGATTTTACGGTAAACGGGCGTTTCAACCCGGAGTTGCGGGCGTATTTGCTGAAACACGCTGTCGGGCAGATCGTAGGTTTCAGCCACCTGGGCGGCCGAGGTAAAACCGCCGAGTTTATCGCGGTAGCGCACAATTTTGTGGGCGCGCGCGGCGCCTATGCCGGGCAATTGCCGCCAGTCGTCCGGCGTGGCAGTGTTGATATCAATTACAACAGCTGCATTTACTTTCGCATGGCCTCCGCCGGAGTAGGCCACCGGACGGACAACGGCCTCCGATTTGGCGATGACTATATATGGTTCCAGGCGGGTGTACTCCGCTTCCGTCAGCCCGTAAAGTTTTTTAAAACCGGCTTTGTCGAAAAAGAAACCGCCTTTTTCGCGATAGCGCAGCAAGCGGGCCGCCAGACCGCGTGACAAACCCAGGCGCAGCAAATCCGATTCCGAAGCGGTATTCGGGTCAAAAGGAAATGGTTCGGGCTGGCGGGCTGCCTGATCTGATTCCTGTGGGCGGCTTCTTCCATTGGTGGACGGTTCTATACGGACAAATGGCCGCAGGCGCTCAAAGTCCTCTTCCGGCAGGGTATAAATTTTCTGCAGATCATCGGCCTTGCGGAACCGTCCGCCGCGTTCCCGGTATTTCACAATGGTAGCGGCTACTTTGGACGAGAGTCCCAGCCGTGTCAGGGTTTCTGCATCGGCGGTATTAGGATCAAAGTGAAATAACGCCGGATCGGCGTCTTTGCCGGTTTCAGCGGCGGGAATGGCCGCCGCGGAAAAGTAGGCTTCCACCTGGCCGGCGAATACCGAAAAGTCGGTTTCGGCAGGTTTTCGGAGCAGCCGGTACATTTCAGGCGTAATAAACGCGGAGAGGGCCAAAAGCATTAACCCGGCAGCGCCGTGACGCTCGGCTTTGGAAAGGTAGAACTGGCGAAGCAAATGTTTGAGCATAACGAAGAGGGGATGGTTACTGATTAGCAGGTTACCCACGCAGACTTACCAAGTTTTCAAAACTTGGAAAGTCTAATCTCATCTACCCAGGCGCCCTGTTCCCGCACATCATGGAAAGGAATATTCAGCGACTTGCATTCCGCTTTCCAGCGTTCCACGCGCCCGCGGCTGTTGGAAGCGTCGAAGACGACCAGGCGGGCCGGGAACTGGCGCAGGCAATCATCCAGGCGAAGTTTGACATTATTGCGCAGCACCAGCACCTCTACGCCTACAGGTGCGCGAACAGATGGCTGTATCCAGCGTTTGTCATCAATTATGACCAGGGTTTTTTCATAAAACTGCACAAAAGGCGCCCGGGCGTACAGATTCGGCGCAATGAAAAGAGTGTCTTTGTTTACAGGAATGTCATGCCGTATTCCATGCGCCCAGCGGTGGGCCTGGGCGGCAAACTTTTCCTGCCTTCCGGTGATAGAATCTGAAAAAGAAAAACGGGTTTGCCCGTCGAAGCAGTCGAGCAGGAAGTTGCGATTGGCGTGGTAGAGCGTGATTTGCCGTTGTTCGCTTTGCCGGATGTTTTGCGTAGCGCGGCAAATGCTCAGAAAAGCAAAAAGTAACAGACTGGCCAACAGCAGGCGCGGGTGATAACGCATGAGTGCGCCCGAAAAAAAGCCGATAAAAAGATACATCAATGCGGCAGCCCATCCGGCGATCCATATACCGGAAATCACGCTGCCCGGCAGCTGTTGTATGGCCCGTACGAGATAATTCATCGTCCAGACCAGGCCGTACAACGCCCAGCCCAGCCAGGCGGCGACCTCCGGCGTCAGGGCGCTCAGGATGGCCAGGAGCGCGCCGCCCCATAAAAACACCGCCCCACCCAGTACCACCACCCACCCGGCGAGCCAGAAGTATGCGGGGAACTGGTGGAAATAGTACAGCGACAGCGGCAAGGTGCCGATTTGAGCCGCCACGCCCATGAGCAGGATATTCCATCCTTCTGTCGCCCATTTGGGCGGAGTCGGTGTCATTTTTTTTAAATGCGGATAAAAAAACACGATGCCGGCCACTGCAGCGTAAGACAGCTGAAATCCGGCGTCGAAAAGAAAATACGGGTTGAAAGCCAGCAGGCCGAACGCGGAGGCAGCCAGTATGTTCCAAACGGACGCCTGCCGGCGAAAAGCTTTGCCCACCAAATACGTGGAAAACATGACCGAGGCGCGCAAGACCGAGGCCGTGGCGCCCGTCACGAGGGTAAATACCCAGATGACAGCCAGAACCAGCGCCGTTTCGCCCCAGCGCCGGACGCGCGCAGGCCAGGGGACCCGCCGGAGCAGGAAAAGCAGTCCGGTGTATAAAAGCCCAACGTGGGTGCCGGATACGGCCAGGGCGTGCATGGAACCGGTTTCGGCATAAGCGGCGCGCAAATCCTCCGACAGATCGTCCTTGTAGCCCACGAGCAGGGCGGAAGCCACCGCGTATTCGTCCGTTCCGGGGAAATGTTCCCGCAGTACGCCCAACAGGCGGTCGCGCCACCGGAAGGCCACCCGCCAGAGTGGGTGGCCGAGACCAGTAGCTAAAACCCCAAAAGACCTGTCTTTTACAAAGCACTGGTGGTGAATATTCTGATAATGCAAGTATTGCCTGTAATCGAAAGCGTGCGGGTTTTTAGGTGGCTGCGTGAGCTGAATATCTGCCTGTACCCAGAGGCGGTCGCCGTATTGCAGCCGTTCCGTTTCGGGGGTTATTTCCAGAAAAAGCAGGATGTTGCCGCTGCAGTCCGTGAGAGAATCGGGAGCGGGGCCGGCGGCCTCCAGCCGGACCGGAATTTTCAAACGGGCTCCTTTCGAGGGGGCATCGTACACCGTACCAATGAAAAAATCAGCGTCGGGACAAATCCGGGAAAAATGCCGCTGCTGAAACCGTTCGTCGTGGGTTTGACCGGAAAAATACCCTGCGCCCAGCAGCAACAAAAACAACAGAGATCCGAATACCCAGCGGAACCGGTACGCGTAGCGTTGTTTGGCCAGCAACACCAGCAACAAGACGCCAGCCAGCAATCCGTAAGCCAGCCCTGGCAAGGGCCGGTTGATCCAGGCGCCGGCGGCAATACCGGCAGCCCAGGGCAGCAACAAACGCAGGAATGGGATTTGACGCAAGGGTTTTCCGTTGTGCGGATATATTTATTGAAATTGAATATAAAAAAATAAATTTTACAAAAAACTCATTAATAATTACTTATGCTGAAAAACACGCACTGATTTGTATCATGTGACTTTATAACCCATCGCATTGTTACCGGAAACAAAGGAGGGCACTTTTAACCGTCAAATACTTTCTGCTCATTCACTAAAAAACAGGGTATGCAAAAAATTCTTTGGGCACTCCTACTTTTACTACCAGTATGGCAAGCCTGCACCGGCCACGGGCATGCCCCCGGAGCCGT
>JAKLJF010000663.1 GCA_023151335.1 Thermoanaerobaculia bacterium
TTAAACCCGTTAAACCCGTTAAACCTTTGTTCACCAGACGATAAACTCTGTGCGCCGGTTCCGGGCCCGTCCTTCTGCAGTACTGTTCGTATCTACAGGTTTATTTTCACCAAAACCTTTATAGCGCAGCCGGGCGGCATCGATCCCGTTTTGCACCAGATAGTCGTACACGGCTTTGGCGCGGTTTTCGGAAAGTATCTGATTGCTGGCGTCGTCGCCCTGATCATCGGTATGGCCACTGATCTGGATGCGTAGCCCGGGCGCTTCGTTCAGAAGGGCTACCAGCCGGTTGAGTTCGATAGTGGAGGCTGGCAGTAAGGCGGCCGAACCTGTTTCAAAAAATACGTTTCGCAGCACTATGGGCTTCGACGGCTTGGGCGCAACACCGGTGGCCTCATCACCGTTGGCAATGGGCTGCAGCGCAATATCGAGCAGGAAAGGTTTTTCAAAAGTGGAAGTAGCCAGCAGGTTGAAATTCTCGGAGTGGAACAAGTACTTTTCCTTCGATACATTCAACGCATAGTCTTTGCCGGCCAGCAGGCAGACCAGAAAAGTGCCGTCAGGTTTGGTGCGCGCCGACACAAACGACTGCCCGGTGCTCAGGTCGGTGAATTCCACGCTGGCCACCAGGGCATTGCCGGTGGAAGCATCCGTCACCTTGGCCTTGGCGTAGGTGACCGGTTGCGGGCGTGCGTGCGCCGGCAGGTCGAAGGAATAAATGTCGATGCTGCCCTTGTTGCCACCGGGCCGCATGGCCGCAAAATAGGCTGTTTTTCCGTCAAGGCTCACTGTGAGGGTACCTTCGCTGGCCTTGGTGTTGATGGGATAGCCGAGGTTTTGGGGAGTACCCCAGGCGCCATCCTGGTTTTTCCGTACAAAATACAGGTCGTTTTCGCCCATACCCGGCAGGCCGTCGGAAGTAAAATACAGGGTTTGGCCGTCGGGATGCAGAAACGGTGTTTGTTCTTCGCCGCGGGTGTTGATGCCGGCGCCGAGGTTTTCGGGCGTGGTCCATTTGCCGCCGGGCAGGCGGGTGGTGAACCACAGGTCTTTACCGCCTTGTCCACCTGGGCGGGTACTGCTGAAAAACAACGTTTTGCCATCGGGGCTGATACTGGGTTGGGCATCCCAGTCAACAGAATTAATGGCGTTGCTGAAGGGGGTGGGCTTGGTCCAGGTATCGTTTTTTAGTTGCGACCAGTACAGGTCGCAACTGCCCTGGGAACCGTCGTTCCGGCGGTTGCAGGCGGTGAACACCAACCAGGAGCCGTCGGCGCTGATGGTTTGAGCCCCCTCGTTCTGAGTGGTGTTCACGCCCTCCAAGTACTCGGCTTTACCCCAGGTACCGTCGGGTTGCCGGGTGCTGGAATAGAAATTTTCGTCGTAATCGTCGCGGCGGGTAAAAATCATGGTATTGCCGTCGGCGGTCAGGGAAGGCAGATACTCGTCGCTGTCAGAGTTGACGCCGTTGCCTACCGAAAGCGGGTCGAACGGCACGGGGTTTTTGACTGCTTCCATGGCAAACAGGCAGTTCTCCTTCAGGCGCTGCGCCTTGTACAACAGGGTGACTTCTTTTATCCCCGATCTGAGGAAGTTATCGATATGGTTGTTCGCCTCGGCAAATTTGTCCTGCCGCCATTCGGCCAGTGCCAGGTTGAAAGGAACAGAAGGATGGAAGGAAGGATTGAGGCGCATCACCGCCTCGAACCCGCGCTCAGCCTCGGTCCAGTGGCCGGCGTCGAAGTGAGTCTCAGCCCAGGTCAGGCGGGCTTCGATAAAGTTGGAATCGACGGCCAGGGCCTGATCCAGGGCGCGCAGGGCACGGGCAGGATCGCCCTGACGCAGGTAGTTTTGGGCGTTTTCAAATGCGGCTACCGCCTTTTCCGGTGCAGTTCTGATCGTCGTATAGTTTTGGGAAAAGGCGGTTTGGGACAACATCAGTATCCCGAAGGCCGGCAGCAGGAGCCGGATGGCGAACAAAGGTACTGGCATGGTTGAAAAGATGATTATGTGTCGAGATTTGGGAGAAGAACGTTAAAATGCTGCTCGTGTTTTACAAAAGGCAACCGAAGCGGCTATTTGGCCGCCAAGAGAAAAACAAATCAATATTTTAACCTAAATCTTCCTGTCTTATGCGTGCCCGCATTGCACTTCCCGTTGTATTTGCCCTGTTCCTTTCAACCCACGTTTTCGCGCAATGGTCGGTCGGAGTGACCGGCGGCGCCACCCTGTCGTTCCGGCAGTGGAATTTGCTCGATTTGGCGGATATCAGCTACGATCCGGGGCTGTCTTATAATGCCGCTTTGGCGGGTGAATGGCGCGCCGGGCAATTGCTTTCCCTCCGCGCCGAGGGAGGGTATCAGGTTTGGCGTAGCCGCCTGACGGATTTTACGGATGAAAACGGCAATATTTTAGATGCCACTGTAAAAGATGACCTCAAAGCCTGGTCAGGCGCTCTTCTGGTCAAAATAACGCCATCCAGCCGGCTCAACCTGTATTTTCTGACTGGCCCTTCTTTTGCCCGGATCGTAAAAAACAAGGCGATTATTAAAAGCCAAACGCCGGTTGATCCCGAATTTCCGGAATCGATCACCTTTGATTTAAAAGAAAGAGGGATTGAACCGAACCAGTATTTCGTCAATTTCGGTGTCGGCAATGCTTTTAAGTGCGGGACGAAAAGCCATTTTACCATAGAGGCGCGCTATCAGTTTGGGCTGAGCGATCTCAGCTATGCTTCCACCGTGGATGCGCGGATCAGTTCGCTTTTGGTGAATGTGGGGTATATGTATCAGTTTTGACTATTGTGGTTTTACTGTTTGCCCGAACCCGAGCAAATCCGCCTCCTTCCATAGCCCACCCATCAGTTGCACCCCTACCGGCATGCCGTTTTCCGGATGCCTGCCTGCCGGGACGGCCAGGGCCGGCACGCCCGCCAGATTTGCCTGGACAGTAAAAATATCGGCCAGGTACATCGCCACCGGGTCGTCCGATTTTTCGCCGAAACGCCAGGCTACCGATGGGGCGACGGGCATGAGAATAAAATCATGGTCTTGCAAAATGGCCAGCGTGCGTTCCTGGATCAGGCGGCGCACTTGCTGGGCTTTGCCGTAGTAGGCGTCGTAGTAGCCGCTACTCAGCACAAAAGTACCGAGCAGGATGCGGCGTTTCACTTCTTCGCTGAAGCCTTCGGTGCGGGAGAGCAGGTAGGTTTCCTCCAGGTTTCGGGCGTTGGGTGAGCGATAACCGTAGCGGATGCCGTCGTATCGCGCCAGATTGCTGGAGGCTTCGGCAGTAGTGAGCACGTAGTAGGCAGGAATGATAAAATCGAGCAGGTCGAAAGAAACCGGCTCTACCGTATGACCGGCACTGCGCAGTTTTTCCATGAATTGCAGGGTCAATGTCCGTACGCCTGCGTCCATGCCCGCATTGTCAAGCGCTTCAGGGAAATAGGCGATTTTCTGCGTC
>JAKLJF010000664.1:0-1541 GCA_023151335.1 Thermoanaerobaculia bacterium
CAATTTTACCACCAAAACCTCTGGCAGCGGCCTGGGCCTTGCCATTTGCCGCAAAATCGTAGAAGCCCTCGACGGTACCATCCGTTTCGAAACCCGCGAAAACGAAGGAACCGATTTCTTCGTCGAACTGCCCATCACCGCGATGGAAACCGCCGAACGGCCCGCGCGGGTGGAGGTAGGGTAATACCAGCATACGCGTCCTGAGACGCTTCACTTAAAAGCAACAAAATATTTAGGGAAAATAGCCGCCAAATCAGGGGTCAAGCGCATAAAATATGCCCTTAAAATAAACCGCCAGCGAAGCTTGCGCTCGCCAGCGGCTAATAAACCCCAAAAAACCAATGCACAAATTTACACAGAAATTTGAAAACGCAAGCTTTTTTTGTAATTTTTTTTTATTTTTTTTCAAATGCACATATTATCCCCTACATAGGGGAATTTTAGTGTTTTTACTATTAAAATCTATTGATATTCAATGTGGATTTTATTTCAGGCGTATTACACGCAGTATAGACCCTGCGTTTTCGCCTGAAATTTCAATCCAATATATTCCGGATGCACAGGGCGACAAGTCGAGGAGTAGTTCCTGAGGGCCGGCAGGCGCCATGATTTTGGGCGGTAAAACGGTGGCCACAGTACGCCCCAGGCCGTCCAAAACCCGTATGCCCAGGAGTTGTTCTTCCGGAGAATTGATTCGAAGCGTACAAGGGCCGGTGGTGGGGTTGGGGGCTACGACCGCTGTAAAACCGGCGTCCGCGACCGGAATATCGGTATGCACCGCAATCTGGTGAGGAGGCAGTATGATGTCATCCACCCAGGCGCGATCGGCGCCGGCGGATGAGATATCGTCTTTTTCATATATCCAGGCGAGTTTGCGCTGGCCGGGAGCAACCGGGAATTGTACCTCACCCCAGGGCGCCTCGCCGCTCCAGGCGCCCATTTCCACATCATCTATCAGAAAACGAAGCCGGTCAAAGCCCGCCTCGCTGCTCACCCGGCGAGCAAATGAAACTATGCCCTCTGCCGACACCGTCAGTTGAATTTCCATGCCCGATTGCTGTCCGTGGGTGATGGCGCCCGAACGGGCGCAATACTTACCGGAATAAGGGTTTGAAGCGGTTGTTTGCCAGGGTTTATTTCCGGACGTTTGCCAGAAGAAACTGTAAAAATTATTCGTTTCAAAGGTTTCGACGATTGGATTGATCATCAGCGGCGCAATCTCCGTTTGTGCGAGATAATGGCCCGCCTGAACGCGATATTGTAAGGCGGCAACGGCGCTCAGGGGTGCATTGGGGGCTACGCTCAGCAGAAATGCGGCTTCCCTCGGGGCGGCTGCGGCGTTCAATTCGCCCAGTTGTACAGCATCGCCGACGCTTAACCAGGGGGAATCGGCGCTCAGAACGCCGAGGGCCTCGGGGCTGTCGCTGCCGCCGGTATTCCGGTTGGCAATGCGGAACATGGCCGTTTCGCCGTTTTCGAGGCGGCCATTGCCATTTCCGCCCGCCGAGTCGTCGATCGTCCAGGCGCCCGTTTCCAGTACA
>JAKLJF010000664.1:1549-3463 GCA_023151335.1 Thermoanaerobaculia bacterium
CGTTTCGCCGTTTTCGAGGCGGCCATTGCCATTTCCGCCCGCCGAGTCGTCGATCGTCCAGGCGCCCGTTTCCAGTACAGGAGCGTTTAGGCGTATGGTGGTGGTCGCGGTGAGGCTCGCGCCATTGTTACAACTTACCGTCAGGGTGAAAATTATTTCGCGACCATTCGGCGCCCCGTCGCTGATGGTCATGGGAAAGAATATGTCGACCGAATCGTTGCCCTGCAGATCGGCTGCCGCAAGGGTATCGCCTGTCAGAGAAACATACGGATCAGCCGTATGCAGGGTAGCCGTAATCCCTGAAGCCGGTCCGGTACCAATGTTCTGCAGGCATACTTTCAGGGCAATATTTTCTCCAAAATCTGCCTGTTGATTGTTGTTCCCCCCGGCGGCATCATCCAGTTCGAAGCGTCGGACGGCTACCAGCGGATTGGCAGCCGGCTCCACCGTGATCGTACCCTGATAGGGTGCGTAATTGAATTGGGAAACTGTGACGGTCAGGGGTCCGAGGTTACTCAGTTGTTCGAATTCGAGGGTGGCGGTACCGTTTTCAACAATTGCCACGGCCCTGGTCTGGTTTTGCCAGAACAGGCTGACCAAGGCGCCTTCCACGGGGCAGTTCACGGTAAGGTTGGTCGTTTCAAATGGAACCGAGGCGGCATGGCTTGCCATCAGCGGTGTCGGCAGCCGGGTGCGGGGCACGGTGGAAGGTTCGGCGAAGGGGTTCCAGAAACCGGCCATTTGTTCGCCGGCACTGCCATAGGCGGCGATCATAGCGGCGTTTCCATAAGCCAGCATCCCGCAGAGGGTTGGCACAAGACTGACGCCGTCGGCATCGGTCAGGTATTGGTTCATACCGTCCTGGCCTTCCATAGGCGGGCTCCAGCTTTGCAGGTCGCTGGAGAAAAAACCGGCGATACCGCCCCAGGCTTCGCCGGTAGCGGGGTCGCCGGCGCGTTGCCAGGCTTCGCCGAGGCAATCGCCGTTGCCCGTGAAGTTGCCGGCGCTGCAAGCCACGGCGATCAGCATCGGGTAGCGGTAACGATTGCGCAGCTGGGCTACGGCATCGGTACTGAAGTTGCCGCTCGACAGCCCCTGATCCCAACCATGCCCGGTATAATTAAATAACGACATACCCTGCCCGTTCATTAAATCAACAATCGGCCCGCTGGTGGGATTACCGGGTTTATCGGCCGTGTAATGTCCCGGCGTCGGGGAATCATCGCCATGCCAGCCATCGTAGAACTCCCAATATTCTTCGTAGCCGTCGGCGAGGTGTTTGGTTTTCCATTCGTTGCCGTGTTGCCAGTCGGCCTGGTTATCGTCGCCGATGCCGTCGCCTTCGTTGGAGCAGGCGGCCAGTGCGGTGGCGTACCAGTTTTCCGCTGGCGCCGGTTGCAGGGCTTTTTCATATTCGAGGTTCCGGTTCACCATGATACGCAACTGCGCCGGCGTGGCAGCGTGCAGTCGTCCGACCAGCACTTCGGGAAAATAATCGTCGCCATCGAGGTAGCCGAAACAATTGTCGCAGGCGAACAAATCGCCATCCGGGCGCATTTCCGGTTCGAGGGCGCTGTCGTCGCCCACCAGGAGCAGGTAAGTGATACCGTGTTCGGTGTAATAGTTTTTTGCGAAATTATACACGGCCTGTGCGTTGGAAGCGCCGATGGCGGACAGCGGTACCACGGTAGTGTGAACACCCGACTGGCGTTTCCAGGTCAGCAGCGGTTCGAGTTCACCGAGCAGGTCATCGCCGGCGAGGACGAGCATTTTATCCGGCTGAACGGTACCGCCCCGCGATTCGACCCGCTTCGGCGAATTAACAAAAAAACGGCGTTGTATTTGGTCGAAGACGCGGCTTTTGAGGGAGGGGTTGGGGGCGGCCAGTTCGTTCGTACCCGTTCCGCCTGCCGC
>JAKLJF010000665.1 GCA_023151335.1 Thermoanaerobaculia bacterium
CCGCCCGCTGCGCTTTCGCCGAAACCGCCGTATGCATGGAGGTAGGAGGTTTGTTTGTTATAGTCCATCCGGCACGACAGCAGGGTGACGTCGCTGGCGGTATCCTGCCAGATGACGCTGCCGAGCGCCACGCCCCGGCCCAGTTGATCGTTGAAATCGATGGAATCGGCCTCGATGATATTGGGCGGGTCGATGACACGGCCGCGGCCGCTGAGTTGGTATTGTTTGTTGCGGTTGTCGTAGCGCACTTCGTGGCCGGTGATGAACTGGGTGCTGTCGCGGTAATCCACGTTGCCGATGAACACGGCTTTTTCCGTGTCGGTGTTGTAGCGGATCACGTCGGCTTTCACTTCGCGTTCGGCAGCCGGTTCGTTGATGAAGGCATCGCCTTCGAGGATGTATTCTTTTGTGGCGCCGTTGTAGCGCATTTTCCGGGAACGCCCGCGCTGGCCGTCGCGTTCGTATTGGGGGTTTTTGTCAAATTCGGCCACGTTGTTTTCGATGTCGTAAAAACCGCCTTCGCAGTATATCCTGCTGCCCTGCTGGCTGATGAGGGTGGGGGCGAGGAATTGCACCATCTGGGTTTCGGTATTGAACGACATGGTGTCGGTGCGCAGGGTAAATTCGGGATCGGTGGCCAGCACGTCGCCTTTGAAATACACTTGTTTTTGCTCTGTGTAATAATAACCGTGGCTGCTGGTGAGCTGGCTTTTACCGTTGGTCAGGGTAGCGCCTTCGTGGTAGGTGGCTACTTTAGTGTTCAGGTCGTAGTGCAGCCGGGAAGTGAACAGTTGTTGCCGTCCGTTGATGAGCACCACGTTGCCGAAAATATCGCTTTGGCGCGTGGCGCCGAAGTAATGGGCCGAGTCGCCGTATACCCGTACCGAGTCGCCTTGTTCGATCAGCACATTGCCGCGCAGGATGGCGTCGTCCTGGTCGAGAATGGCCGTGTCGCAAAACACCAGCGTGCTGTCCTGCCGCAGGCGGACGTTGCCGCTCAGTTTTTGAATATAGCGGTCCCCTTTCAGGAAGTATTCTCCGGTGACGGAAGATTCGACTTTTACCTTGTTGGTGGTGTCGCGGGAGGGGGTAATTTGTGCGGAGAGGGTGAAGGGGAGGAGGAAGAAGAACAGGAATAGAAAATTCAGGGCCCGTGAAACCCCACCCCCGGCCCCCCGACCTGCGGTACGGGACAGGCCTCTCCTAAAGGGGAGGGGAGACGCGACACCCCTCGTAGCGTCCACCATGAAACACTCCGATGCACCGTGTTCCAAATGCTGCATAGCAGATTTTAAAGCAATAAATTCTTTCATATTTTGGGTTGTTCCAGTGTCGAATCCGATTCTTTTTCCACTACTTCTTCCCCCTCTTCAGCCAGATTTCGGGCGCCTTTTAAGCCCAGCAACCCGAAAATCCACACATAAACGACCGAAAGCCAGGTTTTGTCTACCAGAAATGTCAGGATCGTGGTAAAAAAAGTGGAACACAGGATAATGGAAAAGACGACGGCCTGGATAATCTCGCCACCGGCAACGCCTTGCTGTGCGGGCAGAGACGCCAGCACGGCGGCGCCAAGTCCTTTGGGGATCATCACCGCCATGAAAGCGGCGTCTTTAGGTCGGGTATTGCGCGGCACCGAAAGCCGGACGATGGGAATACGCAGGAGGAACAATGCCCCGGTAATGATGGCGCCCAGGGCGAGCGGCCACCAATCCTGAAACCGGACCGAAATGCCGATATAGACAAAAAAGAAGGTGCGTAACAAAAATACGGCTTCCGAAAAAAAAGCGCGTTCGAAATCATTCAGTGAGATTGGCTTTTGGGAAATGACATTTTTCATGATCGGCGGTCCCAGCACGTCGATGTTGCCCAGGGTAATTCCGAATGCCAGCGCCGCTATCGGGCCGGAATAATTGAGGATTTCCACCATACCATAAATAATAAACACAAATGCCGGTGTGGTAAACACGGTATTTTGCAGGGTGCGCATTTGACGGAGCAGAACGCTCCATAAAAAAGCGCCGGCCATACCCAGCATGGCAGCCAGTAAAAAAGCCGCGATCATTTGACCGGTCACGTAGGCCACATCCACCCGGCCCAGACTGTAGGCAGAGAGCAGGGTTAGCGGCACGGCCAGGGTGAACACGTCGGAAAAAGCGGATTCCAGGATAAGCGTGGTTCTGGAGCGTTCGGTCATGTTGAACTGGCGTGCCAGCGTGGTGATGACTGCCGAGGAGGTGCCGCCCACAATGCTGCCCAGCAGTAAAGATCGCAAAAAGCCCAGATCAGTGGAGAAATAGGCTATACTTCCTGCAACCAAACAGGTACCGATGAAGTTGTACGTCGTAATTTTTGCCGTTCCGCTCAAGGCGTTGATCAAAGGCTCCAGGCGTTGGTCGATGCCACTTTCGAAGAGAATGAAAATCAGGGTAATGGTGGTAAATACCGGCCCGACCGCGCCAAAATTCTCCTGGCGCACCAGGCCGCTTACCGGGCCGAGCAGGATACCAATCGTGAATAACCATAAAACATCCGGTATCTTTGTTCGCTTGAACAAGGCGGCAAAGTAGTGCGACAGAAAGATCGTCAGTCCTACAAAAACGATGGTAACGGCAGTGAGCATGGTGTAAAGAAACTCAATTGTGCCGCAAAAAAGTGAAAAAGCGTGTGGATTCTGATTTAAATTTTCCGGTAATATTGTTCGACGGGGTATGTAACCTCTGCAACGTTTCCGTTCAGTGGGTGCTTAAACGCGACCAGAAAGGGCAATTCCGTTTTGCAGCCCTGCAATCGGGAACCGGGCAACGTTTATTGGAGCGATTCGGGCAGAACCGGGAGTCCTTTGACACGGTAGTGCTGGTGGATGGCGACCGCCTGTTCACGCGGTCCGATGCGGCGATTGAAATTGCCCGGCGCCTGGGCAAACCCTGGTCTTGGCTGGCGCTGCTGCGGTGGATACCCAAACGACTGCGGGATGCGGCGTATGACATTGTGGCCCGGCATCGCTACCGTTGGTTTGGCCGGCGGGAAACCTGCATGTTGCCCCGTCCGGAATGGAAAGAACGCTTTGTTTGATCGTTTTCTACTTTTTCAGGTTGCTCTGGTTCCGAATAAAGCCATTACTTTTACCGAAAATTTTTGATATGACAGTCCGAATGAAAAATCTTCTCCGATCAGCTTTTATTTTTGGCTTCTTCCCGTTGTTATTCCAGAACTGCGGTGAAAGGGATTCGAAAAACTGCAACCTATTTGAATTTAGTAAAGAAAACACGGTAACCGTTCGTCTGGTGGGGCCGGCTACCAGCCTTAATCCCCTGACATCCAGAACCGGCTATGATACACAAGTTTTAGGGCAAATCTTCCAGTCACTTACACTTGTTGAACCACAGACCCTGGAAATGGTCCCTTTGATGATCAAAGCCATCCCGGCTGTCAGAACCGTGGAAGATGGTAAGTTCAAG
>JAKLJF010000666.1:0-388 GCA_023151335.1 Thermoanaerobaculia bacterium
CGGAAAAACGCAAAATCAGCGGACAGGTAGCCGGCGGATTTTGCAAAATGCCTATACTCATCAATCCTGGATCGCCGTCGGGCACTGTTTGCCGGGTGAGCGTGCGGTCCAAAAACGGGTGCCTCGAACGTATCGTTACCCTTTCAGAAGAAGACGGAACCTTCGAGTTCGACAAGCTGCCGCCTATGGAGATGACCGTGGCGGTGGTGGAACATTCGGATCCGAACATTAAGACGGCCTTTCAGGTACAGGGTGGTTCGCAGGTGGATTTGAAAGACCGGGACACCACCCTCGAGTTCCTGTACTTCGCTCAGCCTGAAATTGTAATTACCGAGGGCCTGGAGGCTTACGGTATCAACTGCCCCACGATTGTGCTGGATCAGGGTTC
>JAKLJF010000666.1:398-3459 GCA_023151335.1 Thermoanaerobaculia bacterium
GGTTGAACGGTATTACAGTTCCGCCGTCAATACCTGCGTCATCGATTCGGCCCAATTTAAGATCATCGACGGATTGGCCGAAATGGTGCTGGACACTCAAATGAGCCAGGGCAAGTTGAAATACAAGTCTAAAATCGGCGCGCCCAATCCCTCGCCGCCGTATCTGAAAACAATACAGTTTCTCGCGACCACCCTGGAGGGCAACGAAACCAGCCTGACGAAACAGGCGCTGGTAACCGGGGTACATTCCAAACTGAATACGTTCACAACGCAGCTGCCGGAAATACCCACCCTGGTCTTGCGTGACCCGCCGGGTGACGGCAGTTATGCTTACCTGGAAAAAAATGAAAAAACGTGCCGGACCGTCTCCGCCGAGTTTGAGATCAACGCCGGCGTCGGCGCCGGGGTGGTGGCCAATTTTAGCCCCGAGGTGGAGATCGTGCCTATTTTCGGCGTTCCGATCATAAAATATTCCACCCAGAACTCGGTCGGCACGGAAGCGACGGTGACCATCGAAAACTTCATCGGCAACTCGTTTGACGTATGCACCAGTTTCAGCGAAAGGCTCTCCACGAACGATGAACAGTTGGTTGTCGGGGGCGCAATGGGCGCCGACGTATTTGTTGGCGCGGGTTTGAACATAGAATTCGGTTTTGCCGACAAAATTTCCTTCAACGACACCATTTGCGAAGCCGAAGCGACGGTGACGACGATGATCTCGCCGCTGGATTACGGCACCACGTATATGTATTCCGAATTCCACATTGTAAACAATGTCATGCGCTATTTGGAAAAATTGGCGGAAACGGCAACGGATACCGCCGACATTGCCAAATACCTCGAATCCGTGACGCGGTGGCAAAATATTCTGGATGACAATGTCAAACAAAAAGCGGCCGCCAAATTTTTACGGAACATTTCCTTCGACGCGGGCATTGCATATGAATATTCCGAAACGAGCGATACCACGAATACCCAATCGAATGCCTTGTCGGAAAAAATTGAAAGTCTGAGCACGCTGGTATTGGGCGGCGACATCAACGGTATCGGCGTCGAGGGCACGATCAAACTTACGGCGTCATTCAGCCATAAATCCTCCAAGGAAACGGCAACGGAAAACAGCATCACCACCGGTTATGTGCTAAAAGACGACGAACCCGGCGACGCCTTTTCCATGGATGTGGCTATGGACCCCGTGTACAGAACGCCGGTGTTTAACCTAAAATCGGGCCAATCCTCCTGTCCCTGGGAGGCGGGCACCGCCAACCGCGAAGGGCCTAACCTGCAATTAGCGCCGGGCTCCAGCTTCACTGCCGTGGATATTCCGGCTAAAGAACAAGCCGTGTTTCAATTCCTTCTGGGCAACCAAAGCGCCTCGAATGAAGACTGGACTTATGGATTTAACGTGATAGCAGGCAGCAACCCCGACGGCGCGATCATCAGACTGAACGGTACCGTGCTGAATTCCACCCAGCAGTTTATTATCCCGTACGGCACCTCCACGCCGGTCACGGTAACCATAGAGCGGGGGCCGGTGAAATACGATTACGACAGCCTGCAAATTGCCCTGTATTCCGTATGCGAATACGATCGCAACTTTGCGCTCTCGCTTCCGCTGGACGGTGATCCCAAGTTCTTTTCCAGCATTCTTTTGGGGGCGCATTTCATCGAACCTTGCAGCGAAGTGGAGATCAGCGTACCGCAACAGGACTGGGTCATCCACCCCGATACCCTGCCGGGTGATGAAAACCTGCTGCGCATCACCCTTTCCGGGTACAATAAAAACGACGACGACCTCGAGAAGATGCGGGTGCAGTATCGGCGTTCCAACGGCGACGGCGCCTGGATCAATGCCGGGCCTGAAGTGCTGAAAGCGGATCTGGGTTCTGTGTTCACCCAGTACTTCTGGAATACCGCCGGCCTGGAAGACGGCCCGTATGAAATACGCGCGGTGGCGCTGTGCACCGGCGACGTCGGCGACCGGCCCGGCTATTCCCAGGTCATCAAAGGCCGGATCGAGCGTCAGCCGCCGAGCCTGGTGGGCACGCCCGAGCCTTCCGACGGGGTGTTCCAGGTGGGCGACGAAATTTCGTTCACCTTCAACAAAGCGATCAATTGCAATAAATTGATCCAGGCGGATATGATGAACGAAAACAACGTGGGTTTGTACGATGCCACTACCAACACGCTGATCGACGCCAACATTACCTGCGTGGGCAATAAAATCGTGATCGATCCGCTGTTTCAAAACGCGTTTTATGAAAATCATATTCTGCGGGCCGAACTGCACAACATCCAGGACCTGACCGGAAACGTGCTGGTGGGAACGGAATGGGAGTTTTACGTGGACCGCAACGAATTAGCCTGGCTGACCGACAGCATCGGCGTGACCAAATACGCCGACGAAAACAAAACCCTCGGCGCCAAAATCCACAACCGGGGCGGGTACCCGGTTCCGTTCAGCATCCAGAACGTACCGGCCTGGGTGCACGTAACGCCCAACACCGGCACACTGATGCCCAATGAAATCCGGGATATTCAGTTTTCGGTGGATTCCTCGCTCACACTGGGACTGTGGACGGACTCTATCACGCTGCACACCGAAACGGGCCAAAATCCATTTTTCATGGGCGGCGACGAGGGTTTACCGCTGGGCGTACGCGTCATCTGCCGCCCGCCGTCCTGGAACCTCAACCCGGCGCAGTACGAACTGAGCATGAACCTGACCGTCAGGTTACAGGTGAACGGCGTATTTTCGATGGACCCGGAAGACCAGATCGGCGTTTTCATCGCGGGTCAGCTGCGCGGAACGGCTAAAATGCAATTCCTTCCTGCCTACAACTATTGGGTGGCTTTCCTGACGATGTACGGCAACTCCGGCGATAACAACAAACCGCTGGTCTTCGAGGTTTTCGATGCCTCGGAATGTCTGCGGTACCCGGCTACGCTGGCGGGCAATCCTGTCTTTGCAGCCAACTCGGCGGTCGGTTCTGCCGGCAACCCGGGAGTAGTAACCGGCAACAACAGCCTGTTGCTGCGCGATATTCCCCTGAAGCAGGGT
>JAKLJF010000667.1 GCA_023151335.1 Thermoanaerobaculia bacterium
ACGGATTTACCAAAATTTTTACCGGCAATTCAGATCAAACAACGCGTTGTCCGAAAAGAGCGTAGCCGGCAAAATCGAAGCCTGATAACAGGGTGCAATCCTGAAAATTGAAATTCGGGATTGACGGTCAGCGAGGTAAAAAATACGATTGCCGGAAAATAATTCTGAACGAATCGTGGCGTTGGGATAAGGGTATGTTACCGGTCAAAGCGGTGCAGGTTATATTTTTCAATCACGCCGATCAGTTTTTCTGAGTAGGAGCGGTCGGTGGCATAGCCCAGTTGCTCCAGTCCCTGCGCCCATTTGCGGTAGTCGCGACCGTGCTTTTTTAAGCGGGCATACCGGCCGCCGGCCAGCATTTGGCTATGGGCGCGCCAGCTTTCCCAGGGATTGGCGAACTTGCGAAAGAAGTCCTTGTGATGATCGTCTGAAAAATTGGAGCAATGGCCTTTTTTACATTTTTTGGAAAAACATTTCATCCCGAAATGGTTGTTGTTGTTTTTGGCCAGTTTGCTGGTGCCATAGCGGCTTTCCACCAGTCCCTGGGCAAGGCTGATGCTGGCCGGAATGCCGAATTTTTGCATTTCCAGCACGGCTATTTTACTGAACCGGCTGATATACTCCTCTGACTGTTCGTCGCGGAGTTCATACACGCTGAGCGGAGCGGCTTCATTTTCAGTAGCGTGTTTTTTAGGGCGCCCGGTATATTCCTCTTCAGGTACGTCCAGTGAAGTTTCAACAGGCATTCCTTCATATACGGCCTCTGCAGGGTTCTGCGAAAAGATCCAGTATTCCTGTTCTGAAAATAAAAGGACGTAGCTTGCTACCGCCAAAGTACCCAGTTTAAGGGCAGTTTGACGGTGGAAAATACCGCCGGTGTAACGGTTGGCCTGAAAACAAAAAGCCACCCAATTGCGCCGGAAACGCATAAATATTTGCCGGAACAACACATGGAGCGGCAAGGCCTCCGGCGGTTCTTCGAAAAAACGGCCTGGCGCCGAAGCCTGCCTGTGGCGGTTGACCGGGGGAGTAACGCGTACTTTTGGCTGCTGACCATTGTTTTCCGATGCGGCGTACCATTTTGTTTTTCCCATGACGACAGCGGAATAGTGGATGATATAATTATTGTTTTAAATGCTTTTAATGTCAGGCAAATTTAAAACAAAATGTATTTTAAAATCAAACAATAATCCCAAAAAATTTTCAACCCGCACAACCCGCGCCCGTTCAGGCATCTTTTTTTCGAAAAACAGCGCCAGTACAGGCAGCATTCCGGGATGCGGTCGCGTTATCCTTCTGCTCGCAGAGGGCGGGCCCGCCGAAATGCCGTTTTATTCAATCATTCGAACCGAAAATAACCTATGGATTTCGCCCTCCCATTGGAAAGCGCTGAACATAACCTGATTTCCGCACTGACCCGGCAGGAACGCTGGGCCCAGCAGCAGTTGTACGAACAGTACTACGGCAGGATGATGGGGGTGTGCCTGCGTTACGCCGGCTCGCGCGACGAAGCGCTGGACCTGCTGCATGAAGGCTTTATCAAGGTCTTCCAAAACATCTCCCGGTACAAGGCAGGTACTTCACTACCCGCCTGGATCCGTACGATCATGGTGAATACCTGCATCGACTATTACCGCCGCACCATCCGCCGCCGTACGGAAGATATCGCCGAGGCTAACTACCTGTCGAACGACGACCCGGATGCTTTCAGCCATATGACCGAGCAGGAGATACTGGCTGCCGTGCAGGAATTGTCGCCGGCCTATCGCGCTGTCTTCAACTTGTATGTGGTGGAAGGATATTCGCACAAAGAGATCGGCGACGCCCTGCAGATCACGGAAAGCACTTCCCGAAGTAACCTGGTAAAAGCCAGAATAAAATTAAAAGAATATTTCAGCGCCAGAAGAATGGAATTCGGGGTTGGCGAAGAAGAATAATCCTGAATCCGATTTTACGAATTTGATTGTACGACTATACGATATGAGCGAAAAGTATTTTGACCGGCAGATAAAGCAGACCCTCGAAGGACTGGAAGTACCTTATGATCCGGGTACCTGGAATCTGCTGGAGCGCCGGCTCGATGCGCTGGTGGCCGAGGAACACCCGGCCCCGGTGGAACAGATCGATAAAATGGTGTACCATACCCTGGAACGCCTGGAGGCGCCATACCAAGCGGCGCATTGGGAACTGCTGGTTCAGCAGATGCAGCGGCAATCCGGTCTGATCCGGCGCGTACGGCTGACCAAATTGGCGGAAGCTGCCATACTTCTGTTATTACTGGCCAACCTGAATGTGTTTCCCGGCTTCCAACCGGAAGTTCCGGACAAGCCCAAACCGCACAGCATACAGCGTCCGGACGTACCGGTGGCATCCGCCCATCCTGGTCAGAAGCAGCGTTCCATCCGAAGTGCCGGATCCGCGGCACAACAATTTCCTGTTGCCGGAGCCGGTAAGGGGAATTTATTTCCTTCTTTTTTATCTGGCCCCACGGCGGCGGGATTACTCGATCCGGGTTATCGCTCGGCACAAAGCGTATCGGAATTGATGAACGACTTGCAACAAGTCGCGGATAAAGACCGGCAGCGCGTCGCCGATAACCTGCCGTCCGCTGAGTTTTTACCTTTTAATATGATGGCCGCTCTCGATGTGCCGGCCCGTGCCGCGGACATGCCCGCGGCGCCTGTGCGTAAATTCCGGGAAAAAGGACCGTTGTATCTGTCCACTTTCGCTTCTGCCGATCAGCACCTTATATTAGTCAACGGCGAACGCAAACCTGGCTCCGGCTACGGCGCCGGCGTCGCCGTGGGCGCGCGTAAAGGCAAATGGGGGGCAGAGGCCGGCATCGTTTACGGGCACAATAGCTATGAGCCCCAGAAAAAGGTTGAATTTTACAAAGGGAACGTAACGAACGGTTATTACGGATCCACCCTTACCCGTGTACAAACCGATATGGTCAGCGTTCCGTTAAAAGTAAATCGCCAGGTGGCGCGGGCCGGAAATACCTCGGTGCGGGCCGTGGCCGGTGTCACTGCCAGTTTTGCCATGCAAAAAGCCTTCGACTACGGCACCATTACTTACAACGATCCGAACCCGCCTTCTACACAACCGGGTGGCAATCCGAAGCTACGGCAACAGGGGCGCGGCGTGTTGGAAAACGGCGGACTGAGCGGAAACGTCTATGCTACATTTGATGCCGGTGTCCGCATTGAACACCCCATCGGCCGGGGGCGGTATACCGCTTTTATAGAGCCGGGATTCCGGCAATCGCTGACCCGGAAAGGTACCGGCCCCAACCGGGAACCGCTGAATACGGTTACGCTGCAGGCTGGGGTCATGGCGTTCCTTTAACATTGAGTGGCCATTGAGTGATTGAGTGATTGAGTGATTGAGTGATTGAGTGATTGAGTGATTAAATTCATACGCCGCCTACGGCGTCGTAACACTTC
>JAKLJF010000668.1 GCA_023151335.1 Thermoanaerobaculia bacterium
CATGAACAACGGCGCCGACTGGTCTATCGTGCCCCTGTCGGCAGCGCGCTTCTGGGCGACCTCAAAAGGGCATATTTTCTCGGTGGATCATAATTATGATTTTAAACGGTCCATCGACGGCGGCATTATCTTTGAACCCATCCTGATCGATTCTTTTCCGGGCAATTATGATGGCGGGTTGATGGTCGAGGTCAATGACGGTAAACTTTTTTTCGCCAACCGTTTCGGAAACTATCTTTCTGCAGACGACGGAATATCCTGGCAAAATATTCCCTCCAATTTCAGAAGAGCAGGCACTTCTTATCCCCTGTTTTTGCCCGCCGACAGCAGTATCCTGATGTGCTCGGCCAATAACCAGTTGCTTTACCGTTCCACCGACGAAGGGCTGACCTGGACCTATTCTTCCGATGGTTTGCGCGCGGGCAGGCACTTCCATTTTCTATCGCCCGACACCATTTTTTGCGATTTTCCCCAACTGATGCGTTCTGATAACGGCGGACAAACCTGGACGATTTTACCCTTGTTCGGCAGCGGCATCACTTATAAAATGGCATTTTTACAAGCACGCGACAGTTTTTTGGTATTAGGTAAAGATGAGGATGGGAAACACGGCATTTTCCTGTCGCCCGACCGGGGAAATACCTTTCAGCCGGTCGGCGTACCGGCCGGAACTTTGGGTAATCTCTATGTAAATCCTTTGAACCACGCTATTTATTGTACCAGTTTTGATACCCGGACATTGAGATATTCTACTGATTGGGGCCAAAACTGGTTAACTGCCGGGTTGAATCTGCCCGATACGATCACCTGGATAATGTCGATGGGCTTTCATCCTTCCGGGAGGATATACCTGCTGACTTTTAGATTTGACGATATCAATTTGGCCATGACCTATACCTTGTTTTATTCGGATAATGGCGGCGCTTCCTGGAATATTATGTTCGCCAAAAGCGGAGATTTTTCTGAAGGAAACCTGCACATTGGCAAGGATGGCCGCGTCTATGTTACCCTCGATAAAAAGTTATTTATTTCGCCGGATAACGGAGCGAGCTGGCTGATCCGGCGCACGCCGTTCAGAGATTCAAATATATCTTTTCCGGGTTCCGAAGGACTGGTCACCGATCCGGCGGGCCGTATTTTTGTATGCGATTCGAAAGCGGTTTATAGCAGCGATGACGACGGCATCAGCTGGCGAAAATTACCCTCCCTCGATACGCTGAGTGACGGGGCTATCTCATATTTGTTCCTCTCGCCCGATCAGTTTTTATACGCCGGCACCCGGTATTTTATGTTTCGTTCCGGAATACAAAATGCCGGAGACGGGGTATTGTCGGGATATGTGCGGCAGGATGCCGACGATGATTGCGCCACGCCGGGCGGGCAGCAGGGCGTCGGTTCATGGGTGGTTCAGGCGCTTGGCGAAAACGACTTCTATTCGGTCACCGATTCCGGCGGATATTACCACGTTGTGATTGACAGCGGCTCCTATTCGGTGAACGTATTTCCGGAAAACACGCTTTGGTGGCAGGTCTGCGCCAATGATCCTTTTGCCGATATTCAATACCCGGATTACGCCGGCAGCGTCGATTTTACCACGATCCCGGCTTCCGATTGCCCGCTGCTGTCGGTTGACCTGACGGTAGCGCGCCTTCGCCGGTGTTTCTCCAACCTGGCGATGGTTCGTTATTGCAATCAGGGCGCCGAAACGGCCACGGATGCTTACATCGACATCGAACTCGATTCCCGGCTGACCCTTTTAGGCAGTGAGCTGCCCTGCGATACGCTGGGCCCCGATTTATACCGCTTCAATCTCGGTGCGGTTGCTCCCGGATATTGCGATCAGTTCGGCATTACCGTACTGGTCGAATGTGACAGTACCATTTTTGGACAGACGCATTGCATTACCGCGCACGCCTGGCCGGATACGCTGTGTACTGTTTTACCCGCCTGGTCGGGCGCTCAGCTGGATGCGAGCGCAACTTGTCAGGACAGCGTGGTGCTGCTGGAATTGCGCAATAATGGTACGGCCATTTCCCAGTTGCTCGAATATATTATCATCGAAGACGACGTGGTGTTGATGAGCGGACAGGAACAGTACGACCCCGGCGAGGTAAAAACGATGGTTTTGCCGGCGAACGGCCATACCTGGCGCATCGAGTCGGAACAGGAGCCGGGGCATCCGTTTTCCTTTATGGCCCTTGCTTTTAGCGAAGGCTGCGGCGGAGACAGCAGTCTGGGCTATGTCAACCAGTTCAGCGTAAACGGCTGGTTCCCGTCGGTTAGCCGGGAATGCCGGCAAAACATCGGCGCTTACGATCCCAACGACAAACAGGGCTTCCCCACTGGCTTCGGCGCCGAACACCGCGTCCGGTCCGGACAGGAACTGGAATACCTCGTTCGCTTCCAGAACACCGGTACCGACACGGCGTTCACCGTGGTGATCCGGGATACCCTATCGCCCTGGCTCAATCCGGCATCGGTGCGGCCTGGAGCGGCATCGCACGACTACACCTGGAATCTGAGCGGCCCCGGCATCCTGTCTTTCACCTTTCATAATATTCTGCTGCCCGACAGCAACGTGAACGAAGCGGCATCGCACGGATTCGTCAGTTTTCGCATCGCGCAACAACCTGATGTTCCGCCGGGCGCGGAGATATTCAACGAAGCCGCGATTTATTTCGATTTTAATGCGCCGGTTATCACCAACCGGACACTCCACACCGTCGGAGATGATTACCTCGTGAATACCTACACCGCGCCTCCCGGAGGGGGCAACGACCGGGTGCTCGTTTCCCCCAATCCCGCGCGGGAACAAGCCGTGCTGCGTCCGGCCACCGGTTTGTTCGACCGGCACCTCATCACCATCACCGATACCCGCGGAGGAACGGTACGGCAAACCCGCGCCGATGGGGCGCAGTATTTGTTTGAATGCCGGGGATTGCCGGAGGGGGCGTACTTTTTCCGGGTGGCGGATAAAAATGGTAAAAATGCAGGGTGTGGAAAAATAGTAATAAAAAGGTAGCAGCCCATACAAACGATCACCGCCCCTCCTGACTTCCGTCACTGACAGCCACGGATACCGGGTTACAACTTTGCCGCCGAAAACAATCAGGCCATGATCGGCTGGGTCATTCTCGGTTTACTATTGATTATACTCGTATGGCTGTTCTGGACGCCCCTGCGACTGGAGATCGATACGGAATCGGGTATTTTTCGCGCGGAATGGCGGTATTTATGCGCCGTACAATGGTTGCCGGATGAAGGTCCCGATGTCATCCGGGTGGAAGCGCCCTTTGTCCGGCGCAACATTCATTTGTCGGGGTTGGCCCAAGCCCAAAAACGTCCGGCTATAACGCCGGAAAAAGCAAAGGCCAAACGTGTTTCCCCTGTTAAAAAGAAAAAACGTTTGTCTGCCGGCATGATGTGGCGTT
>JAKLJF010000669.1:0-3055 GCA_023151335.1 Thermoanaerobaculia bacterium
GGGCAGCGCGGCGTAGTCGGCGGCGCGGAGGAAGTAGGTGCGGCCATCCTGGCCCATGACCACTACATCGAAGGTTTTTTGGGGGGAATAGTACACCTGGTTGGGTTGCGCAGTGGTGAGCATCATACCGGCGCTTTTTTCCACTACGTTGGTTTGCCGGGCCGCAATAGGCCTGCCGTCAGCGGTGCGGAAAGAGGCAGCCAACACCTGGGTGCCTTCGCCGAGGCGGTAGATCTGGTCGCAGTTGTAGATGCCAAAATTCGAAACCTGCAGCGTGAGGGACAACAATTCGCGGTCGGTGGCCAGGTAAGAGCGGCTGGCAGCGAGGGCAGCCATACCGGCGGCCCGGCAGCGTTTATTGTATTCCTGGATAAGTTCGTTGCCGGCATCGGGGTTGTTTTTATAATCGGCTGCCGCGTATTTCGCGTAGCGTTCTTCCATTTTTTTCTTGTTGGCAATAAAATATTTGAGCCAAACTACCTGATCCATACACCACTCGTCTTCGGGGCGCAGGGGCATGGACAGGGCCAGAAAGCGGCGCAGGGCCGTGTAATCGGCCAGTTTTTTATCCCAGCGTTCTTTTTGTACGGTTTTGTATTGTTGAAACAGGGCCGGATTTTCCTCGCGGTTCACCAAGCGGCCGTCGGGGTGACGGAGGCGGGTTTTGATCTCCAGTTTCAGCCGGGGGCTGACCAGTTGCACGTCGTACAGGTTGTTGGGTTCGTCATAAGACAGGTAGGCTGCCGTCCACTGGAGTTTCAGGTGATCCGGCGTGAATTCGCCTTCCACCAGGGAAGGCACGTATTCCCAGGAGTAATTTTTGAGCATATCCAGTTCGGTAAAGGTCTGCTGCAGGTCGTCGATGAAGAAATAGGAACGTCCGTCGCCGTATTCCTGCAGTTTAATGACGGTTTGTTCGGCCTTGCGCACCAGGGTGGAGTCATCCTGCAGCGGATCTTGCAGAAAAGCAACAGGGAAACGGCGTTTGCCGGTACATAAGTCGAAGCCGGTTTGCACCGCCTCGGCCAGCCATTCCGCCGGGCGCACTTCGTTGGGAAATCGCAGTGGACTTGGCGTGCATTTGGGCCGTCCCATACCAGTGTTGACGGCTTCCACCTGCTGCTGGGTAAGGATGACTGGTTGCGCGGCAGGGGCTTTGCCGGGTGTTGTGGCCAGTTTCCAACTGCCGCTCCGGGTATCGAACCGGTACAAGTTGACCTCGGGCATTTGCCGGGTCTGTACGAAGGTAACGCTGAAGTCTTTGCCCGGCGCCACGGCCAACGCCTGGCCCTGTTGGTAGGCCTGCACTTCGAACATGCCGTTGGAGTTGAAATAAAAATCGCCCCGCCCATCGCCATACCGCATCGGCAGGCCGAATGCCAGGTAGTCGTACAGGTTGCGCCATTCGCGGTAGTGGAGCGACACTTCGCCCCGCACCGGCGAGCCATCGGGATACACCAGGATGCCGCCGGGTATTTGTACCCGCGAGCCACTGACAGGATTGGCAAAGGTGATGCCCCGTTCGGCCTGAAAACGAACTTTCATCTCTTTTACCAGATCGCCTGGCCGGTTGGTGAATACAGGTGCGTATTCAAAACGGAGTTCTACACGGCGGTTGAGCGTCATGCCCAGTTCGGAGTCGTTGCCGGCCCGGGGTTTATGTTCTCCCTCGGCCAGCAAAGCGATACGATCGCGGTTAAAACCCCGTTCCGACAGGTAGGCGGCCACGCTCTGTCCGCGGCGCAGAGACAAATCCTGATTAAATGCATCGGATCCGCGGGCATCGGTGTGGCCGGTGACCGACACGGCATAATCTGCCGGGTTGGCCGGCAGGGTTTTCAGAAAAGCGTCCAGTTCAGCGCGGTGCTGTTCGGTGAGTTCGCTTCGGTTGGTTTCAAACTGCAGGGCAAGAGCAGCGGTTTGTACCGGCGTTTGAGCGGCAATAAAAATGTGGCTTAGTAGCAGCAGTGCCGCAACCAGTGTCGGTTTTTTCATACAAAAAAGGAATTTTGTTTGATAAAAGGCGGAAAACGTAGAAAAAACGGACAGGTTACGGATTTAGTATTTTCTTAACACATTCGCCATTACGTCATTGCGTCATTAGGTCATTACATCCTTAAAATGACGCAATGACGATCAATGACGTCTCGTACGCAATGACGCAATGACGTAATGACGTAATGACGTAATGACGCAATAACGCATTGTCGCTCTACTTCCGCTTCGAGCTCGCCGGCACGGGGTACTTGACCGCGTAGGCCCGCGCTTTGGGTACCAGTTCTTTCAGGCGCTGACTGCGTTTACTCGGGTCGGGGTGAGTGCTGAGGAATTCGGGCGGACGGCTGCCGCCGGCGCTTTTATTCATGCGATCCCAGAAAGGCGCGGCGGCATTGGGGTCGTAGCCGGCCATGGCCATGAGGTAGAGGCCGATTTCGTCGGCTTCGGATTCGTGTTTGCGGCTGAAAGGCAAAAGAATACCCACCTGGGCGCCGGCGCCGGCGGCGGCGAGCAGCAGGTCGTTGGTCTGAGAGGGTTTTTGCGACAAGGCCACCTGCAGCGACGTCAGACCCAGTTGCGCCACCAAGCCCTGGCTCATCCGTTCATTGCCGTGATTGGCCAGGGCATGCGCGATTTCGTGACCCATCACCACGGCCAGCGCGTCTTCGTTTTGGGTAACTTTTAATATACCCGTGTACACCACCACTTTCCCGCCCGGCATACAAAATGCGTTGACCGTGTTGGGGTCGTCCACGACGTTGAATTCCCAGGCAAAATTTTTAAGCTCGCCCTGTATGTTTTTAGACTTGTAATACACGTCCACGGCGGCTTTTATATCGTTGCCCACCCGTTTGACCAGGTCGACATCCTTACCGGAACTCAGCGTTTTATTTTGGGATAAAAAACTTCTGTATTCGGCAAAGCTCATCTGATTGAGTTCGCTGGCGGGGATCAGGTTGAGTTGTTTGCGGCCGGTAAATACCGTTTTGTTGCAGGCCACTACCAACAGCGCCAGGGCAACAAGGCTGAGCAGGAATTTCTTTTGCATAATCGTGGG
>JAKLJF010000669.1:3065-3426 GCA_023151335.1 Thermoanaerobaculia bacterium
TTGATTTAGAATTTATCGGAAAAATACGGCTTTCCCTTTAGATTTGGCTTTGTTTTGTACGCAAAGGATTTTGGAACGTCACGCCCAAAAAACGGTAGCAGGGGTACTGTGTTTGGATTTATCCCGATTTTAAATTTTTCTTGACCATTTTCCAATCTCCGGAAAGCGGGCAAATATCGGCAGTTTGGCAATACCGCGACCTTTTCCGGAACTTTGCCATGCGCCTGAAATTTGGTTTTCAATGTATTCAAATTCGACCAATATGTTTAAAATCAATACAATACTATTCTTTATAGCCACTGCCGCTCCCCTGTTCAGTCAAATACCCGTCGTTGACGCCCAACACCTTAAAAGCGGTGAA
>JAKLJF010000066.1 GCA_023151335.1 Thermoanaerobaculia bacterium
GCGACAGTATGCTGGCCCGGGGTTTCATGGAACTGAAAGATTTCTTTTATTTTACCTGGAAAGTAAACTGGAATAACCCCGACCCCGCCATTGCCAATATCCGCGACAGCGTGATGGCCGAAAACGTCATCTGGATCAAAGAACAATTGTTTCCCGGGCAAAAGATCATCCTCTGGGCCGCCAATACCCACCTGGGTTACAGGCGGGATCTGCTGAAATACCCGGACGGTATGATCGCCATGGGCGATTTCCTGAAAAAACGCTACGGCGACCGGTATTATACCCTGTCGTTTACCTCGCGTGACGGCGCGTTTAACAGCCTTCAGGGCGGCGTGAAAAAAGCGCCCCCCGTCAGTAATAAATCGCTGGAGTACCTGCTGGGGCAGGCAGCGGCCCCGTATGCTTATCTTCGGAAAAAAGACCTTGCAGCCATCCCTTTCGAAAACCCTTTTCAGGCGCGCCTGTACGGATATACCAACTGGTACGCCGACTGGCCCAAAATGACCGACGGTATTTTTTTTATTTCCACCATGTTGCCCAGTGAAATTGAACCATGAGCGACTTCCTGATTGAAACGGAGAACCTGACATTTGCCTACGGCAGCCAGCCCATTCTGCACGGCATTTCCCTAAGGGTAAAACCGGGCGCCGTGTACGGGTTTATTGGCCAGAACGGCGCCGGCAAAACAACCACGATCAAGGTTTTACTCTCCTTGCTGCCGGAATTTGGCGGGCAGGTGCGTCTTTTCGGCCAGAGTATCCGCCGGCACCGCCTCGATATCCTGGCCCGCACCGGTGCGCTGGTGGAAGAACCGGCATTGTATCAGCACCTGACCGGCCAGGAAAACCTGCTCAACCGGGCACTGCTGCTGCACTTGCCCGGGCAAAGGGCACTGGATATCCTCCGGCAGGTGGGCCTCTACGAAGCGCGCTACAAAAAAGTGGCCGCCTACTCGCAGGGTATGCGCCAGCGACTGGGTATTGGCCTGGCGCTGCTGGGAGCGCCTGACCTGCTCATTCTCGACGAACCCACCAACGGGCTCGATCCGAACGGTATCCGGGAAATTCGCGAACTGCTCACCGGTCTGTCGCGCCTGGGGGTTACGGTGTTCCTTTCCAGCCATCTGCTGAGCGAGGTGGAAAAGATCGTGACCGATCTCGGTATCATTCATCAGGGCCGCCTGTTGTTCCAGGGCCCTATTGAAAGCCTGCGCGACAGCGCCCGCGAGGAACTGCGCCTCGACACCAGCGACAACCGGCGTTGCTTCGACCTGCTGCAGGCCGATTACCCGCAAGTCGGCTGGAAAAACGGTCTGCCCAGCCTCGGCGGCGTCAGCCGGGAAGAAGTAGCCCGCCTCAATGCCCGGCTGGTAGGACAAGGGCTGGCGGTGTACGCGCTTGAATGGGCCCGCAAAGACCTGGAGCAATTGTATTTCGACATCATTCAAACACCCCCGCCGACGCCATGACCCATTTCTGGCTTGCCCTGCGCAGCGAATTCCTGAAATCGCGCCGTACCCTGGCCCTCGCCACCACCATCTGGTTGCCGGTGTTCATTGCCGGTTTGTATTTCGCATTGGCCTATTTCAAAGCCGAGGATTTTGCCAAAACCGGCATGAATCCCTGGGTGTTGCTGGCGCAAAACCTGTTCGGACTGTACAGCGTCCTGATCCTGCCCATGTACGCCATGGTAGTGGCCTTTTCCACCAATCAGATCGAACACGTGGCCAATGCCTGGAAAAACGTGTTCACCCTGCCCTACCCGCGCCTGACCATTTATGTGGCCAAATGGGCTTTCGCATTCCTGCTGATCCTGATGTTTTCCGTATTGCTGTGCGGTTTGGTTTTTTTTGAAGGCAACCTGCTGGCCGTTCTGAAACCGGAGATCGGATTTCAGGATTACCATTCATACGACCTGATCGGGAGGCTTTTTTTCAAGTTTTTCCTGGCGATCCTCGGCGTGTTCTCCATTCAGTTTTTGCTGAGTTTCCTGTGGCGCGACTTTATCCGGCCCGTGGGTACGGGTTTGGCGCTCACCATTGCGGGCGCCATCCTGGCCGGCTGGAAATTCGCCTGGTTATTTCCCTATTCCGCCACGCCGCGGATCAATGAGCAATTTTACAAGGATAAAACCGCCTTGTGGGGCCCCGAACTTTGGGTAAGCCTGGGCGTGACGCTGGCGTTGTTCGGGGTGGGGTATCTGCTGGTGTTGCGAAGGAGTACGCGGTAGGGATACAATATTATCCAATCTCTTGAGCGCCTCCTTTTCAGACAATTCATCGGTTCAATATTGCTGTATCTCAAAAACAATCAACCGCTCCCCCCATTTTTTCCGTTCGAAAACGGGCAAAAGGCCGAAGTGAAAAAACCGGGCAGCCGCCTGGATTTTTTCCAGATCGCAATCTTCCGATAGGATCATCCACACCCGGCTTTGTCCATGTATATAGACCGGCATCTGTCGAAACAATTTTTCAAAATACTCCAGATTTTCCCCCGCGAAAAAGGCGCGTTCGGCGTCGTTTTCAGGGATACGCGGATAGTACGGCGGATTGATCAGCAGGTAATCGAATGGCTGAACGGGTAATTGGCCGAACAAATCGCTTTGAAGTACTTGCAGGGTCAGCCCGTTGGCCGCCGCATTCCGGCTGACGGTTTCCACGGCCAGGGGGTTGATATCGAGCGCCGTGACTTCCGCTCCCTGCCGGGCGGCAAACAACGCCAGCACCCCGCTGCCGGCGCCTACGTCGAGCACCTTTTTGCGCTGAAAATCAATGTTTTTTAAAAATTGCAGGAAAACGGGCGTACTGAAAAAAATACCGGGATGAAACACGCCCCGCGGAATGATCAGCCTCAACTGCTCGTACCGGTATACCCGCTCTCCCCGGATATACCACAGTGCCCAAATCCTGTAAACCGGCAGCCAGAACCACAAAAAAAGTTTTCGCATGTCCTAAATCCCCGTATTAATATTCAAATAAAACCCGCCGCCGCCGGGCCCTTTCCAGCTCCATTCCAGTTTAGCCACTTTGTCGTAGTAGGCGATGATATCGATGCCAATACCGTAGCCGTACAGCCAGCGGTTGCTCAGCGGATTGCCGGCGGCGTAATACGGATCGTTGGCATAGCCGGTGTCGTTGTTGAGCGAAAGATACACTTTCAGCGGCAGGGTGCGGAAGGCTTGCAGAGGCATAAATTTGCCCAGATTAAACGTTCGGTTGAACAATTCGATGTGAAAGGAACTGCGCAAGAGGCCATAGTCCATACCATCCATGACAAAAAATTCGTAGCCCCGCACGAAGTCGTTGCCATAGCCGAGAGCCTGGTTGTTGTAGAACGGCGGTTTGCGGCGGGGTAAAACGAGCCGGCCTTTTACAATGGTTTCAAGGCTGAGGCGCCGGGTAAAGGAGAAGTATTTTTTCAGTTCGCCCGTGGCCCGGAACAGGTGCAGGTCGTCGCGCGGCAATAATCCGTTTTGGCGTAATTCCACGGCAGTCAGCCAGCCGCTCAGCGGGTAAGGCCGGATATCGCGCCGGTCGATGAGGAAACGGTAGATCAGGCTGAAATGCCGTTGTTCGGTGCGTCCGTTGAGAAAATAGTCGGGGTTTACTTCCGTGGCGATAGAGTCGGCTACCCGGTTGAGGTGGTATTCCGCCGTGAGGGAATGGGTGGTCAGCAATTTGGGCCGCCAGTGGAGGGTGGCGTTGGCGTAATAGCGCGTGAGTTGCCATTTTTCAGGGTTGACGTAGAACTGTTGTTTGTTGTCCCGTGTCACGTAGGCCAGTTCGTGATTGCGGCTGAAGCCGGTAGCCACGCGAAAACCCAGCGTTTGCCTGCGGTTGAGCCAGGGGCGTTCATACACTACTTCATACCGGTTGGAGTATCCGAAATTGAGGTTTATTTTGAGAATATCAGCATGGCCGCTCAGATTCAGGTGGGTCCAGCTGATGCCGTAGTTGACCCGTTTGAGCGAACGGTCGAATTCCGACCACCAGACGTTGAAATTCCGGTCGGCCAGTTCGAACAGGGGGATGGGGTACAGGTACCACATTTCGACGAAGCGGAAATGCAGGGCCAGCCGGTTGCCGGGTGGCAGGGTGTCGATGCGCAGTTCGGAGAAAGAAAACAGGCTGAGATTCATCAGTCGCAGCCGGTTGCGCTCGAGCGTTTCGGACAGGCCGGTCGCGGGTAGCGAATCGCCCGGTTTGAACTCCAGTTCCCTTAAAATAAGGGCCGGTTTGGTCTTCCGGTTGCCCTGAAGCGTGATGGTGTCGATGATCACATAATCCGGCAAAGGAACGGCGCCTTGGGCGTACAATGACCTTTGGCTGCCGGTGAGCGCAACTGTCCACAACAAGAACCGCAAAACGTTCCATTGACAAAAAAACCGGCCTGTTTTGTACGTCATATCCCTTTTTTTGGCGCTCCGCTGGCAAAATAACGCCAAAACAACCAAAAAAATAGGAATAACCCGCGTAATTGCTTCATTTTGTGCTACCTTTGGTCAAAATCCTTCGGTTGTACATGACTGATATCCTTGCAGATCCCGTATTGTTTGCGCTGCTGTGGGCTGTTGCCGTTTTGGTGGGCGTGCTGATCGGATGGAATCTGCGTGCCGCCTGGCCCGAACGCGAAATGGCGCGTTGGCTGGAACGCACTACCCAGGAACGCAATACGCTGGCCCGTTTATACACCCAGATCAAACATCATTACGAATTGCGGGAAGCAGACCTGCGAAAAATGGCCATCGAACTGGGCGCCCTGCGCGAACAGGTCAGCACCTACGAATCGGAACGGGCGTTTTTGCTCACCACCGCACAGGCCAATACCGTCCGGATGGAGAAGGCCGAGGCCGCCGTGGCCCAATGGGCCGACCGCCTGCCCGTGCTGGAAGCGGAAGCCCGCCGCCTTCAGGCTGAAAACACCGCGCTCCAGGCTGAGCATACCCGTTTACAAGGACAACTGAACGCCTGGAAAACCCTGCATATGGGCTTTTCCAACATGCACCAGGAATTGCGCCGGCTGGAAGAAAAAGCCGCCCTGCTGGAACAAGAGCGCCACCAACTGCGCGAACGCCTGATCCTGGCCAATAGCGAAATCGAACAACAAAAACGCGAACTGCTGCGCTACGCCGAACAATTGCGCAATCTCACCGAATCGTACAGCGCCTCCGCCAGCGACGGCGATACCGGACCGACCCAAACGCCGGAAAAATCCGACAACCTGCTGCGTATCCACGGCATCAGCGAGCAACACGCCCAACGGCTGCACGAAATGGGTGTTTTCTCTTTTGTCCAGATCAGCGAATGGGAGGCCGACGACGTGGCCGATGTTGCCCGGGCCCTCGGCATCAGCCCAACCAAGATCGTGCAGGACGACTGGGTGGGGCAGGCGCAAATGCTGGTGGCAGGGCCTCAACCGTAACGCGAACGGCTCGTTCGCGTAGAGCATAAAATAAAACCGGCTGCCGTGACAAATATGCGGGCAGCCGGTTTTATTTTACGTTTCCGCGAACTGCCAGTTCGCGTTACTTCACCCCAAAATCTTTCCTGATCTTATTCAACGCGCTGCCGGCCCGCACCCACCCGATCTGTTGTTCGTTGTACGTGTGGTTCACGTCGAACGTCTCGGATGTGCCGTCGGCGTGATCCAGGCGGATTTGCAGCGGTTTGCCGGGCGCGAATTTGTCGAAGCCGAGGATCGACACCTTGTCGTCCTGCCGCACCTTGTCGTAGTTGGCCGGATTGGCAAAGGTGAGCGCCAGCATGCCCTGTTTTTTCAGGTTGGTCTGGTGGATCCGCGCGAAGGATTTCACCACCACGGCTTTTACGCCGAGGTAGCGCGGTTCCATGGCGGCGTGTTCGCGGCTGGAGCCTTCGCCGAGGTTCTCTTCCCCGAAAATAATGGTGCCGATGCCTTTTTTCTGGTAAAAACGGGCCGAGGCGGGCACTTCCATGTATTCGCCTTTTTCAACGTTGAGCACTTTGTTGCGCTCGTCGTTGAAAGCGTTGGTGGCGCCGATATAGCAGTTGTTGGAAATGTTCTCCAGGTGGCCGCGGTATTTGAGCCAGGGGCCGGCCATGGAAATATGGTCGGTGGTGCATTTGCCTTTGGCCTTGATCAGGACGCGCATGTTCTGCAGCTCGGCATTTGTAATGGGCACAAACGGTTTGAGCAGTTGCAGGCGGTCCGATTTTTTATCTACCAGCACCTTCACGCCGCCTTTGGCCGGGGCGATATAGCCGGCGTCTTCCACGGCGAAGCCGTTTTTGGGCAGTTCGATGCCTTTGGGCGGATCGAGTTTTACCGTTTCGCCTTTGCGGTTCACCAGCGTGCCTTTTTTCGGGTTGAAGGTCAGGTCGCCGGCAATGGCAAAGGCCGTCACGATCTCGGGGCTGGCCACGAAAGCGTGGGTGTTCGGGTTACCGTCGTTGCGGCCGGTGAAGTTGCGGTTGAAGGAGGTCATGATGGAGTTGGGGCGCTTCATGTCGTCCATGTGGCGGCTCCACTGGCCAATGCAGGGGCCGCAGGCGTTGGCCAGCACCACGCCGCCGATTTGGGAGAAATCGTTCAGGATGCCGTCGCGCTCAGCCGTGTAACGGATTTGCTCGGAGCCCGGCGTGATGGTGAATTCGGATTTTACTTCCAGGTTTTTCTCCCTGGCCTGGCGGGCCACCGAGGCGGCGCGGGTCAGGTCTTCGTAGGAAGAGTTGGTGCAGGAGCCGATGAGGCCGACTTCCAGTTTAGCCGGGTATTTATTCTTTTTCACGGCAGCCGCGAATTTGGACAGCGGCCAGGCGAGGTCGGGCGTGAAGGGGCCGTTGATGTGCGGCTCCAGTTTCGACAGGTCGATCTCGATCACCTGGTCGAAGTATTTCTCCGGGTTGGCGTAGCACTCGGCGTCGCCGGTGAGGTAGTCGGCCACTTTGTTGCACATAGCGGCCACTTTGCTCCGGCCGGTAGCTTTGAGGTAGCGGGCCATGCTTTTATCGTACCCAAAAGTGGAAGTAGTGGCCCCGATCTCGGCGCCCATGTTGCAGATGGTGCCTTTACCGGTAGCGCTCATGCTTTGCGCGCCCGGGCCGAAGTATTCCACGATGGCGCCCGTGCCGCCTTTAACCGTCAGAATGCCGGCTACGGCGAGGATCACGTCTTTGGGCGACGACCAGCCGCGCAGTTTGCCGGTGAGTTTCACGCCGATCAGTTTGGGCATTTGCAGTTCCCAGCCCATACCGCTCATGGCATCCACCGCGTCGGCGCCGCCAACGCCGATGGCTACCATGCCGGCGCCGCCGGCGTTCACGGTGTGCGAGTCGGTACCGATCATCATGCCGCCCGGAAAGGCGTAGTTTTCCAGCACGATCTGGTGAATGATGCCGGCGCCGGGTTTCCAGAAGCCGATGCCGTATTTCTGGCTGACGGAAGAGAGGAAATCGAATACTTCTTTATTCTTGTCGAGGGCCACGGCCATGTCTTTGGCGGCGCCCACTTCGGCGGTGATCAGGTGGTCGCAGTGCACGGTGCTCGGCACAGCCACTTTTTTGCGGCCGCAGGTCATGAACTGGAGCAGGGCCATCTGGGCCGTGGCGTCCTGCATGGCCACGCGGTCTACCTGGAAGAACACGTAGTCGGAGCCGCGTTTGTATTCCTGCAGCGGGCTGTCTTCGTGCAGGTGGGCGTACAGGATTTTTTCGGACAGCGTGAGGGGGCGTTTCAGTTTGGCCTTTGCGGCATCCACGCGGGCCGGGTAGTTTTTATAAAACTCCCGGATCATTTTCAGGTCAAAAATCATGGTGATAAAACGGTAGACGGTTGACGATGGACGGTTGACGGGTTTTGGAGCGGGATTTGGTCAAAACAGGTTTTAAAGCGGGCGCAAAGGTATAGCTTTGGCCTTTGATTTCAGAACGGGGTAAAATGTAAAATGTTCGGGGAAATTGAATGAAGAAATCAACGTTTTTTAACTTTCAACTCATCCAGCGGCATTTCAAAGCCCGGCAGCACATCTTCACCACTCAGCAGGCGGCCATCGAATCCTTCCAGTATTTCCGGCGCCTGCAGATCGCGATAAACGTAAACCTTTTCCGCGAACGGGTCGATCAACCAACCAAGGCGTACGCCGTTTTTCATCCAGGTATCTGTCATTTTGCGTTTAAACCGGCTGATGCGGTCGGTTTGGGATCGAATTTCCATAATAAAATCCGGGACGACCTGTAAAAAGTCGTTCTCTTCTTCCTCCGGAGAAATGTTTTTCATCCGCTCATTGGATACCCAGGCCGCATCGGGGCTTTTTACAGCGCCTCCGGCCAAATAGATACCCGTAGAGGGGCCGAATACTTCTCCTGATTTGTTTTTATAATTCCATTGGGTTAGAAAAAATCCAACCATATTTTCACGTTTGCCGCTTCCGGCTTTAACAGGGCTCATAATCCGAATTTTACCGTTTTTTTCGCGTTCCATTTGCAGGTCGGGAAAATGATCGCATAACTCCCGGAACTCGTCCAGGGAGAAATACCGGTCCAGGATAACTGGCCCCGGCAGCAGAAACTCGCGGGGCAAGCGGAGCGATAACGCGGGTGCAAGGGTTGACATAATCGAAGCATTTAATAGCGGGACAAGTTAAGACTTTTCGGGAAAAAGCTGCCCTTAAGGCGTCGGTTTCCCGTATTTCAGATGCACCACTTCCGCCCGGCCTTTTTCGAATACGGTTACGATGAACAGGTTGTCGTACTGGCTTTCCGGCAGTTGCGGCCAGGCATTCGAGCCGGTGAGCAGATTGAGCAGCGCCGGCGCCGTATTGGAATGGCCAACGACCAGCACGGCGCCGCCTTTTTGACTTGACAATACATTGTTAATCAATGGATTTTGATTTAAGGGGTCATATATTTGAACGCTTAACGTTTTGTCGGAAACCACGGGCTGGGCTGTTTGCCGGGTACGGTTGAAGTTGCTGGAATAGACCGCGCCGATGGGTACGTTTTTTAATACCCGCACGAGTTCGCCGGCCCGCACCTGGCCGTCGGCGCTGAGTGCAGGATCAGAGCCGATGCCGGTCGTTTCGGCATGGCGCAGCACGATGAAGGTAGTGGCTGTATCCCGGATAAATTGGGTGAGGGTAAAAGTATCCGTCACTACCTGTAAGATGGTATCGTACTGTGTAAGGTAAAGCGTATCGGTTTTAACGATGGTTTCCGTGATGATTTTGGGTTCTTTTTCGCAACTGAACAGGATGGGGGAAAAGGCAAGGAGCAGCGTAATCAATTGTTTCATATTTAATGTTTATTGTGTTGTTTGCGCCCGAAAAGTACGTTCATATTTTTAAACCAGGCCCGGCGGTAGGGAGCCCGCGGGAATAGCCTCATGTCGCCGGCTGGCCGAACGACCTGTGCGACCACCTCTGCTCTTTACTTTTTCGTAATTTTGCATCATGTACCGTTCCAATCTGCAATTTCTGGCACTTCTGGCTTTGTCCATCCTGGCCATCGGCTTGTTCGCCGCTCTTTCCGGCAAACAGGAAACACCCACACCGCATTTCCCGGAAAAAGTCAATCTCGCCCTGCGCCGCACAGCCCATCACCTGCTGGCACAATCAGGCGACAGCACTTCGTTAATTCCACCCGTCATACAAGGCGAAAATCCGGGCGCCTGGATCATTCGCCTGGAACGCCCTTTCGAGTATAACGCTTTGCCGGGGCTGTTGCAGGAGTCGTTCGACCTGCACGGCATTACCGCGGAATACGACGTGATGCTGCTGAATTGTGAAAACGATGAACTGTTGTTGGGGTACAATAAACGCGACTTCACGAACAACAACGAAACCCCTTGCGGTACCCGTGAGCAAAACGGCCAGTGTTACAATGTGCAAGTTACCTTTTCCGGGGCGGCGGGGCAATCGCCTTCCGGGAATTTGCTGCTGTGGACCACTTTGCCGGTCATGCTGGCGCTGGGTTATTTTTTGTATCGAAATTTGAAGAAAAAACCCGGCCCCGGCGCAGCTGATACGCCCGACGAAAAAGGGAAGAGCCCGGTCATGGTATTCGGCCAGTCGGTGCTGGATGCCGCCAACCAGTCGCTCACGGTAGCCGGCGTCCGGCATGAGCTGACCTACCGGGAGACCAAGCTGCTGCAACTCTTTTGCCGCCATCCCAACCAATTGCTGGAACGCGATTTTATCCTCCAAAACGTGTGGGCCGATGAAGGTATCCTCGTTGGCCGCAGCGTGGATATGTTCGTGTCGCGCCTGCGGAAACTGCTGCGGGCCGATGAATCGCTGCGCATTGCCACGGTGCATGGCGTGGGGTACCGGCTGGAGCTAGTGATGAGCGATGAGCGATGAATGATGAGCGATGAGCGATGAGTTAATTCTGAGGCTTGGAATGGAACGAAGCAATGACCAATGACGGAACGCGCAATGACAAAACCAATAGCGCTGCGCTGCCACTCGGCGCGCCAGGCGAAGAATGTCCTTCCTGCGGCGCGCGGCTAAAAGGAAAATTTTGCCATAAATATGGGGAAAAGAAGGTAAAACTGAAGGATTTTGCCATGCACCGCTACCTGAAGCAGATGTTCGCCCATGCCACGCATTTCGATTTCTCTGGCTGTCCTTTGGGGTGGTTTGAAACGATCCCTTTTTAAAAAATTAGAGTAAGTTTGTCCCGCTATGAAAATTGGACTGTTAGAGTGCGACCACGTCGCAACCGAGGTGCGCCCCATTGCCGGCGATTACCGGGATATGTTCCTGGATTTCCTGCCCGGACCCGAATGGGTCTTTTTCGACGTATGCAAGGGCCAATTTCCGTCTCCGGACGACGACTGTGACGCTTACCTTTGCACCGGTTCCCGCTTCTCCGTGTACGATGAAGTGGACTGGATACTGGAGTTAAAAGCCTTTGTCCGGCGAATCAGCAGGAGCGATAAAAAATTCATCGGCGTATGTTTCGGCCACCAGATGATGGGAGAAGCCCTGGGCGGCAAGGTGAAGAAAGCGGAAAGCGGCTGGAACGTTGGCGTTCACGCCTTTGAAATACTCCGGCCGGCGCCCTGGATGTCGCCATTCCGGCCCAGCCTGAACCTGATGATGATGTGCCAGGATCAGGTGGTGCAGCTTCCACCCGGCAGCACGGTGCTGGCCCGAACGGCCTACTGCCCGGTGGGTATGTTCCAGGTAGGCCCGAACATGCTGGGCATACAGGGCCATCCGGAGTTTCCGAAAGCATACGAGGCCCGGCTGCTGGAAATGCGGCGCGACCGTATCGGCAGCGATAAAGTAGACGCCGCGCTAAAAAGCCTGGATTTGCCGGTGGATACAGCGCCAATAGCCGCATGGATTGGGCATTTTTTAAAAGCCTGAGGCGACACAGTCTAAAAATTTCTGATCATTTGTTGTTTGTGTTTTTGTAAATACAATACTATTCCGGTTTCTGAACGATAAGTCCAAGGGTTTAATCCGGACGCGTGGCATCTTTGTGCAGGCAGCCACAAGTAGATTGTGTTGAATATACCCCCTCCTCTCTAGCGGTTCTCAGTTTTTAAAAAAAGCTGATAAGATAAAGTCAACTCGCGTGTCATGCTTAAGTTTATGCATTCCCTCTTCGGCCATCTATAAAATTTATGTTAAGCCCCTATAAATGGATATATTTCGTTTTACTGTTGTTCCAAACAACGGTCATATCGCTTTTGGCCCAACTACCGGCTTTCCCCAACCGTTTCAACCCCCGTTTCGAAGTATTCAAACTGCCCGGCGGCGAAACGGCCAACATGGTGCAGTGTATTATCCAGGACAAGGTAGGATTCCTTTGGTTTGCCACACGCGCCGGATTGATCCGCTATGACGGGCGCCAGTTCGTTACTTACCGCCACGACCCGGCTGACAGCAGCTCGATTGCCGCCGATTACGTCAACTGGATATTTGAAGACAGCAAAGGTATTCTTTGGCTGGGTTCCTGCTGCGACGGTTTGAGCGCGTTCGACCCGGTGACGGAAAAATGCGTCCGTTACCGCCATGACGACAACGACCCGTCCAGCCTCGCCGCCGACTATGTGTCGATGATCACGGAAGATCGCTCGGGTAATATATGGGTTGCCACGGCCGGAGGCCTGGATTGTTTTTCGCCGGGGCCCGGGCGCAGACAACGCGGAACGATCAAACATTACCTTTCCGGTCCCTATACCCCCCGCAACCCGAATCAAGAATTTGTACGGGCATTATATGTCGACAGCCAGGGCGTCCTATGGGTAGGATGCGGCGATCCTTACAACGAAAACAGTCCCGGCGGATTATACCGGTATCAACCTGAAATCGACGATTTCGCTCGTTTTAGCAAGGAGGGCGAACCGGTCGATAATCGCGTTCAGGTTATCTTTGAAGACAGGCGAAAAAATTTCTGGACAGGTACCTGTGGCAGCGCCGGCTTGTACCGGATGGAAACTACCGATGGACGGGAACAGTTCAACCGGCTGCCGCCTGTTAATCGCCTTTCTCCAACCCGGCTAAGCAGCCCGGCCCTTGTGCGAAACGACCATATTTTCCCTCAATACGAACATATCACCTTTATGTTCGAAGACCAGCAAGGCCGGCTGTGGATCGGCGCCGTGGAAGGCGGACTGAATGTGCATGATCCGTCAACAGGCGTTACACGCCATTTTGAACAGGCAAGTGGCATACCCGACAGTTTGCAAAGCATATCGTTATGGCACGGCTGCCAGAGCCGCGATGGAACCGTCTGGATCGGTTGCGGCGACAACGGGCCGGTTTATCGCGTAACCAATACCAACGATCTGTTTCCATTTTATCATACCCGTCATTTATTCGGTATAGAAGATATTAATATAACCGGGATATTCAAGGAGTCGGTAAGCGCCGTTTGGCTGCAAACGCTCGGTAACATGAATAGCGTGGTGCGCCTGAACCGCACTGACCATACTTACCGGCGTTTTGACTACGATCCTCCGGCAATCCGCCACTCTTGCCTCGATCTGTTCGCCCTGGCCGGCGACCAGGACGGCAACCTGTGGGCCAGTACAGAACAAGGATTGTACCGGCAGGAACCGGCGACCGCCGGTCATGGAACATTCAGACCCGACCCCGTTTTCTCCGACAAACTGCAACTCCGGGCAGCCTGGCCTCCTTTTCGCGACCGCCGCGGCAATACCTGGGTGGCCACTTTTGGCCAAGGTCTGTTCAGGGTTAAAGCCGGTTCAGACACGGCTGTTCCGTTCCGGCATAACCCGGCTGACACGATGAGTATTGGGGGCAATCTGGTGGAAAAAGTATTTGAAGACCGTCAGGGCAACATCTGGGTGTTGGGCGCCAGCGCGGGTTTTGACCGCCGAACACCGATGTTTCTTGACCGATTCAATCCTGCCGACCAGCGCTTTACGCATTGCCTGCCTCCAGGCGAGCTGGGTGACCCGGGTTCGGTAGTGAAAGACCACAAGGGCAATTTTTGGTTTACCGCGTTTCCATTCGGTATCCGGAAGTTCAATCCGGATACCCCGAAATATGAGGCTTTTACCGTGGGTAAAAGCGCTTTGCCCACAAACATGGTCATGGAAATGCAGGCGGGAAACGACGGGAATATCTGGATGCTCGCCAAGGATGGTATCATCAAACTGAATCCGGAAACAGGTTCTTTTTTTACCTATACGGCCTATCACGGTATTCAAACATACCCCAATGACCACCCCTGGATAACCGGTTCCTGTTCCGGGCCGGATGGGGAAATCCTT
>JAKLJF010000670.1 GCA_023151335.1 Thermoanaerobaculia bacterium
GTCTTACCAGGGCTGCGACAGTATGGTGCGTTTTACCATAGCCACCATTCCGGCAGTAGCGTCTATCACGCCGCTGCAACCCGTTATTTCCTGCACCAGCCCTTCAATAGTACTGAACAGCAGCGGTTCAACTACCGGCGGTTCGGTAAGCTATACCTGGACAAATGCTAACTGGGGTTTTATAGGCAGTCAAACCACCCAAACGGTTACGACGGGGGGCAATGTAAATTTAATCGTAACTAACACGGTAGGTAGCAAAATATGTAAAGACACTGCTACTGTAAATGTTACATCCAACATTGTTCCTCCCGGCGCCACGGCACAGGGAGGAATGCTGACTTGTCTGGCCAATGGCGACAAGGTGACGCTGATGGGGAGTTCGTCAACTTCCGGCGTTAATTATTTATGGGCCGGGCCAGGGATCACGCCGGCGAATCAAAACCTGCAAAACCCGGTGGTCACCGTTACCGGCACTTATGTCCTGACCGTAACCAACCCGGCCAACGGTTGTTCCTCCACGGCAACGGCTACTGTCACGGCCAATAACACGCCACCCTCCGTTACGGCCGCGGGAGGCACCATCAACTGCGCCCAGCCGACATTTATTATCAATGGCGGCTCCAACGCGATAACGCCATCCTATACCTGGAGCGGGCCCGGCATCAATGCCGGCAACATGACGCTTGAAGATCCGCCCGTTACGTTGCCCGGTACCTACTCCGTTACCGTATTGGATGTAGCCACCGGCTGTTCTAATACGGCTTCCACAATGGTGGATGAAAACAAAACACTTCCCACGGTAAGCGCCGGTTCCGACCAGACGATTACCTGCGTACAAACCAGCGTTACCCTGAGCGGCAGCGGTAGTCCTGCCAATATCACTTACAACTGGACGGGCCCCGCATTTCCTCCTGCCGATCCGACCCTGCCCAATCCAACCGTTAATCAGCCAGGTACCTACATTCTGTCTGTCACAAATCCTGTAAACGGTTGCATCAAAAGCGATACAGTCGTCGTAAACGCATCCCTTTCACCGCCTTCCGCAGATGCTGGCGCTGACAAAATCATTACCTGCGCTACTACAAGTGTTGTTTTGGGAGGGAATGGCTCGAGTCAGGGGCCCAACTTTCAGGCGGCCTGGACGGGGCCGGGGATTAACGCGGGTAATATCAATCAGTTCACGCCGACTGTCGATGCCTCCGGTAACTACGTCCTGACTATCACAAACCTGACAAATGGCTGTACTACAACCGACGCCGTGACTGTAAATCTGGACATAGACGCCCCCACCGCGGATGCGGGAACGGATCAAACGCTGACTTGCATCACTACTGCCGGAGTTACCCTGAGCGGCAGTGGCACTCCGGCGGGTATCAGTTATTTTTGGAGCGGCCCTGGGATCGGCGCCAACAATGAAACCCAGCAAAACCCACAGGTGACCCAGGAGGGGCTATATACCCTCGTGGTGACCAATCCGGTCAACGGATGTACCAGCACCGATCAGGTGGAGGTGTTCCAGGATGCTAATGTGCCTGATGCCGATGCCGGCGCTGACCTGGTATTGGACTGTTTGACCAGCACAGTCGATATCGACGGCTCGGGTTCTGCCACCGGCCCGGATATCGTATATGAATGGACGGGTCCCGGCATAACACCAGGAAATATGAATGACCAAAGCCCTGCCGGTATCACATTGCCGGGTACTTATAATCTCACCGTAATCAATACCACGAACAATTGCGAGAATACCGATATAGTGGTCATTTCCATCGATACGATTGCGCCTACGGCAAATGCCGGGCCGGATTTGATCCTGAATTGTTACAACGCGGGTGCAGATACGCTGAATGCCTCCGCATCCAGTTCAGGCGCCAATTTTACTTACAATTGGACCGGGCCGGATATAAACCCGGGTAATCAGACAGCGCCAAAACCGATCGTTTCACTGCCGGGGAACTATGACCTTGTCGTTACCAATACCAAAAACCATTGTACGTCGACCGATCAGGCTATTGTGTCCGACGACCAGGCGCCTCCCGTGGCCGATGCCGGCGCAGACAAAATTATTGACTGTGTTGTTGTATCGACAACTATAGGAGGGAATTCCTCTGCTGGCGCCAATTTCCAATATGCCTGGACAGGACCAGGTATTAATTCCGGCAATGAAACGATCGCTCAGCCTACCGTTAGTGTGCAAGGAAATTACCAGATCCTCGTTACAAATACCACTAATGGCTGTACGGCTACCGATGCGATCACCGTCACCCTGAATGCCGTTTATCCCACAACTCTTGCGGGCAATGACCTCGAGCTGACCTGCGCCAATCCAACGCAGACGCTGGATGGCTCTGCATCGAGTACAGGACCAAATTTCCAGACAGTATGGACCGGACCGGATATTAACGCCGGAAACTCGGGTACCTTAACCCCGGATATCACCCTGCCCGGAACCTATATTCTGTCCATCACCGACCTGACCAACAGTTGTGTAACCGTGGATACGGTTTTGGTGACGGAAGACAAAGTAGCCCCGGATGCTTTGGCCGGCCCCGACCTTGGCCTCGACTGCCAAACTACGACGGTAACACTTGATGGCGGCGGGTCTTCCGCCGGAGCCTCCTTCACTTACCTGTGGACCGGCCCCGGGATTCAGCCCGGCGACGAAAACCTTCAAAGCCCGGCGGTGACGGTACCAGGGGCATATACCTTGCAGGTAACAAACACGGATAATGGCTGTACCGCGGTGGATAATGCCGATGTGACCCAGGATATTGCCACTCCGACTGCCAGCGCGGGTCAGGACATTACCCTGACCTGTGCCCAAAGCACCCTTGCTATCGATGGCTCAGCATCCAGCTCCGGCCCTGATTTTGAATATCTGTGGCAGGGCCCCGGCATTAATACCGGCAATTTTAACGCGCTAAACCCGATGGTAAGCGATTCGGGCACCTATATTCTTATTGTTACCAATACCAAAAACCATTGCACGGCAACCGACCAGGTTTATGTGGATAAAGACGGCGATTTTCCGCTTACCGATGCCGGCACTGACCAGACGCTAACCTGCGCCATCGACACCCTGCAACTGGATGGGAGCGCATCGCTCTCCGGCCCCGGTATCAATTATTTGTGGACAGGCCCGGCTATCGTTGCCGGCGATGAAACCAGCATTACGCCACGCGTATCCCAACCCGGCGCATATACTCTGACCGTTTCCAATTCCAACAACGGATGTAGTGCTACCGACATCGTCAACGTCGGCCAGGATATACTGCCGCCCATAGCCGACGCGGGCACCGACCAGACTTTGACGTGTACAACTTCTTCGGGCATTACGATTTCCGCCGTAGCCTCCAGTACAGGGCCCGGCTTTACCCTCCAATGGGGCGGCCCGGGAATTAATGCGGGAAATCAGAATTTGA
>JAKLJF010000671.1:0-272 GCA_023151335.1 Thermoanaerobaculia bacterium
GCTCGGCAAACTGCCCAGGGCCGGCCTTCCGCCCGAACGTATTTTTTCTTTTGAACCCATTCCCGGCGCCACCGACTGGGAGTCATTGCGTTTAGAGCCGGATGCCGGAATGAACGCCCATATCCTGGAACTGCGCAACCATGTTGGCGAAAATGACCTCGCTACGCTGCTGTACACCTCCGGTACTACCGGTACGCCCAAAGGCGTGATGCTGACCCATGCCAATATCGTGAGCAATGTGAAATCGGTACTCACCATCGTGCCGGTCAACC
>JAKLJF010000671.1:282-3419 GCA_023151335.1 Thermoanaerobaculia bacterium
TTCGGGTACGCCCGTTTGGTTTGCCGATTCGCTGGAACGCCTGCCGGAAACACTTCGCGAAGTGCGTCCCCATTTTTTCACTGCTGTACCGCGCATTCTTGAACGCAGTTATGAGCGGCTGCTGGAGCGGCGCAGCCAGGCCGGCTTTTTTGGGAAAAAAATACTCGACTGGGCTATGGCTCTTGGAGAACGTTACCCCTTTGCCGGTAAAGCCAATATGCCCCTGGATTACCGGCTAAAACTGCTCGTAGCCGACCTGCTCGTATTCCGTCGCTGGCGCAGGGCAATGGGCGGACGGGTGCGCGGTATCGCCGTGGGTGCCGCGGCCCTGCAACCCCGGCTGGGCCGACTGTTCTCGGCCGCCGGCGTCGACGTGCGCGAGGGCTATGGCCTCACCGAAACCAGCCCCGTGGTGTCGTTCAACCGCTTCGAACCCGGCGGCGTGCACTTTGGTACCGTCGGTATTCCGGCCCCGGGTGTGGAGGTACGTATTGCCGACGCCGACGAAAGCGGCGAGGGCGAAATTCAGGTACGCGGCCCCAACGTGATGCAAGGCTACTGGAACCTGCCCGATGAAACGGCGGCCCGGTTCACCGCCGATGGGTGGTTCAAAACCGGCGACCTCGGCCGCTGGGAATACAAACGATTCCTCCGGATCACAGGCCGGCAAAGCGAAGTGTTTAAGACCACTTCCGGCAAATTCGTTGCGCCGGCCTACGTGGAACAACAACTCCTGCGTTCTCCTTTCATCGACCAGTGTATGGCCCTAGGCCTTAACCAACCCTTTGTGGGGATGCTTATCGTGCCTAATTTTGAACAACTCGAAGCCTGGTGCCGGGAAAACAAAGTGCATTGGACGGCGCCGGGGTACATGATCCTGAACCCGAAAGTGGAAAAATTATTCCGGCAGGAAATAGAAACTATTAATGAAACATATCTTGGCCCCATTGAAAAAGTACAGGAATTTTGTCTGCTTGCCGAACCCTGGACGGCGCAAAACGGCCTGCTGACACCGACGTTGAAACTGCGGCGCCGTGAACTGACAGAACGGTACGGAAAAGAGATCGCGGAGATTTTTCAGGGCAAACGGAAAAAATAAAGAGAAAAAGGAAGGTCCTTTGAATTGAACCCGCCTGGCAGCACAAATCTGTTTATTTGTATCTTTACCGTAGGTAGCGCGGTGTTCGGGTTGGCCTGAAATATAAATGCTTCCCGGCCATGAATGGCCGGGCCGGGTCGGCCTAAAGGCCGCGCTACCAGATAATCCATTCCATGAACAAAATCATCCTTTTACCATGATGAACCGGTTTTACACCCTGCTTCCGGGCCTGCTTTTCATTTTTTCCCCTTTATTTCTTTTTGCCCAAAACTATCAGGTAACGATCAGCGGCCCTACGGTGATATGCGGCAACGACTGTGTTACCCTGACGGCTACTGCCACCGGCCAGCCTGGGAACACGCCTTTTCTTTACCAATGGCGGGATGCCAACGGCCAAAACCTGGGTACCGGGACAACGATAACCGTTTGTCAGCCGGGAACGTATACTGTAATCGTCACGTTTAGCAACGATGCTGCCGTGGTGGATACCCATACGATAACCGCCTTGCCTTTTGTCCCCATTCAAATCGCTTCCGACAACCCGGCCAGCTGTAATCCCGACAGTTCTTCCACTGATCCGGACGATCAGCACTATTGCGAAAAGGTATGTCCAAACGCCAGGGTAACGTACTACATTCCGAATGGACCGGTGATTGGCGGCGGCACGGCATCCCAGATCACCTGGACCGTGGTGGGCGCGCAAAGTTATACGATCAACCCGCCGTTCAATTCTTCTGTTACGGTACAATGGGGCAGCGCCGGTGCTGGCAGCGTATCCGTCCTGGTTTACAGCCTCGGTAATCCCGGCACGAATACCGGCTGCAAGGGCGAAGATGCGGTCTGCGTCACTATTGTGGAAGAACCGGTAGCGCAGTTTACCACCGATCCGGCAGCAAGCCCGTTGCAAATCTGCAAGGGGCAAACCGTTTGGTTCGACAACCTCAGCCAGTATGCCGACAACTACGAATGGCTGTTCGGCGACGATGGTTCCATTACTACCGACGCCAATCCGCAACATACTTTCCTGAATCCGGGTCTGTACACCATACGTCTCATCGCGCGCAGCGCCTGCCTTTGCGCCGATACCACCAGCCTCGATATTGAAGTGCTCGACGCCGAATCGCCGTCGCTCGACTGTGTGGGCGATGTGTGTCCGGGCGCCACGGTAACTTATTCAGCTTCGGCCAATTGCAACAATGTTCAATGGAATATCAGCGCCAATGGCGCCGTACTCGCCGGCGGCACACCCGGCGCCGACAGTGTGACGGTACAGTGGAATGCCGGTCCTTTTGGTCTTGTCACCCTGAGCGGGTACAGCTGCACCGGGCTGGCTTGCCCGCAACCAACCGTGGTGCGGGTGCCCGTGATCGACGACAACGCGGAGATCCGCGGCCGCGAGCGGGTATGTCCCGATGCCGAAGAAGTGTACAGTATCGAATCGTACGGCGGGACCGGTTTCGTGTGGACGCTCGGCAGTGGGGGAACCATCACCTCGGGTCAGGGTACCAACAGCGTCACCGTGCGCTGGAACAGCTTTCCCAATCCCAACACCACCCACTGGCTGTCGGTGCAGTACGACAATTGTTATCTGGGCTGCGGCGGTCAGGACTCTATTCCTGTACGCATCGTTTCAGACTTCATCGTCAATGGCCCGGTGGAGTCATGCAACAATGATTCGAAAAACTTCACTTCGCGGCTTGTTTATAATAACCAGAGCCTCCCCTGCAATTGGACCCTTTACGCACCCGACGGTTCGGTGGTGTGGACTTCGGCTGCTCCGGGTGCGAATGTGGCCGTGCCTTTTGCCAACGGACCGGGCTTGTACCGGTTGTTTGCCGTGCCCGACAATCCGGCTTTGTCCTGCACTGACCGGGCAGAATGGGTTGTGCGGGTGCCGGCTGCTTTGCCGGGGCCCAGCAGCATCGACGGGCCCGCGGTGATCTGTCCGGGACAACCTTTTACCTATACCGCGGCGGGCGTACCGCCGGGTTCCGCCATACGCTGGACGGTACAAAACGGGCCGGGTGCGCCGGTTACC
>JAKLJF010000672.1 GCA_023151335.1 Thermoanaerobaculia bacterium
GTCGAATCCAGCACGGGTTCGAATGCCGGCCCGACCTCGTCGCAGTAGACAATCCCGTGCCGCCGCGTCATTATCTCGGCAAATTCTGGGTGGATTCGGCCACGCATGATCCCCAGCTGTTGCGCTATATCCTCGAGGTGGCCGGCGAGGATAAAGTGTGTCTCGGTACCGATTACCCATTCCCCCTCGGCGACCTGGAAATCGGGAAGTTTATTTCGGAAATGAACCTCCCCGAACCGACCGTGGAAAAGATATTTTATAAAAACACCCTGGAATGGCTCTACGGCTCCGGGGTGTGATCCGCTCAAATCAACAAATCAACAAATCAACAAATCAACAAATCAACAAATCAATGCGCCTCCTGGGTCTCGACATCGGCTCCTCCTCCATCAAGGCGGCTTTGGTGGACGCCCGAAGCGGTAAAACACTGGGAGCCGTTCAGGCGCCGGACCGGGAAATGGAAATTTTGGCTCCCAAACCGGATTGGGCGGAGCAAGACCCGGAAGTATGGTGGCAGAATACCGTTCTGGCCGTTCAAAAACTGCTGCGGCAAACACAAACCGGCCCCGGCGAAATTGCCGCCATCGGTATTTCCTACCAGATGCACGGCCTGGTGGCCCTGGATGACCTGGGCAAGGCCGTACGACCCTCCATCATTTGGTGCGATAGCCGGGCCGTTGCTACAGGCGATTCGGCCTTTCGCGCATTGGGCGAATCGTATTGTCTGACCCATTTCCTCAACTCGCCCGGCAATTTTACGGCCTCCAAACTGAAATGGGTGAAGGACAACGAGCCGGAACGTTTTGCCCGGATCCGGTACGCCATGCTGCCCGGCGATTATATCGCCTATCGTCTCACCGGTGTACCCGCCACCACCGTTTCCGGACTTTCGGAAGGCGTGATGTGGGATTTTGCCGCCGACGATATTGCCCATACCTTACTGGGCCATTACGGTATAGACAAGGCCCTGATCCCGCCCCTTGTGCCGGCTTTTGGCCTGCAGGGGCGCCTTACCGAAACGGCAGCCGGCCTGCTGGGCCTGAAAACCGGCACGCCGGTTACCTACCGCGCCGGCGACCAACCGAACAACGCGCTGGCGCTCCATGTGCTGAAACCGGGCGAGGTGGCTGCTACCGGCGGCACATCGGGCGTGGTTTACGGCGTAGTGGACAAGCTCGTCGCTGATCCGCAAAACCGGGTCAACAGTTTCGCGCACGTGAACCACCAGCCCGGCGCCCCCCGGATCGGTGTGTTGCTGTGTATCAACGGTTCGGGTATTCAGTACAGCTGGATGCGCAAACAGGTGGCCGGCGACGCCGTCACTTACCCGGAAATGGAACAACTGGCCGCCACTGCGCCGCCGGGCGCCGACGGCTTGTGTATCCTGCCTTTCGGGAACGGCGCCGAACGGATGCTGGGCAACCGGACGCCAGGGGCCCAGATCGGCAACCTCCATTTCAACCGGCACGGCCGGGCGCACCTCTACCGGGCAGCGCTGGAAGGAGTTGCATTCTCGTTCGTATACGGCATGCAGGTGTTAAAGACATTGGGCCTGGATGTGTCCGTGATCCGGGTCGGGAACGACAATTTATTCCGGTCGGCCATTTTCTCCCATACCATTGCCCAATTGATGAATTGCCGGATCGAAATGTTGCAAACCACGGGCGCCGTCGGAGCGGCCATCGCCTCCGGTGTCGGGATCGGCTTGTGGAAGGACGCGGGTGAAGGTCTTGGCGCGCTGGAAGTGGAGCGGACGTATGAACCGGGTACGTCGGACGGCCTATGCCGCGAAGCGTACGAACGCTGGGTTGATCTGCTTGGGAGGGCCTTGGAGGCTACTTTTTCCTGAAAAAAGGCAAAAAAGGGAAATTGTCTGGGTTTGTGGGCTATTGCTCAATTTTCCCATCCGAGGTTTTCATCCGTTTCGCCTGAATATAATATGGGTGATCAGGGTCGTTCAGGATGGCGCGCAAGGCGGCATTGTACAGTGTGCGCTGTCCTGCATCGGCAGAAAGCGCGCGATAGCAGAGCAAGCGGTTCCACTCGGCTTCTTTTGCCCCGGCGGATGATTGGGCATATGCATGTTGCACCTTTTCAAATTCAGTTTCTGCCTCCAAAAAACGTTGCTGGTTAATCAGCGCGTGCGCGAGCAAGCGCAAGGCATCGCGGTTAGTACTATCAATTTTAAGGACTGCCCGCGCCTTCTCTTCCGCTTGTTTCATCATGTCGTATTTTTGAAAAAACGCGTCGCCTTCTTTCAGGAGTTGCTCCACCTGCGGTTCTTCACCCATGCGGGCCATCCCGCCTAAATCTTTTGGTTTTGTGTAATATGCGATTGGGCCGGGAGGTTTTCCGGTGTTTTTTCCTGCTTCCTGAAGTTGTTGCCTCAATTGGGCATTTTCAAGGGAGAGGCTGTCCATCTTTGCAGGGTCTGCCGAAGGGTTTTGTTTCAACTCGAACAGCAGGCTGTCCCGTTGCCTGATTTCTGCTTCGAGTGCCGCGATTTTTTGTTTTTCCGCGCCGGATTTCCATATTAGGTAAAACACAAAAGCCCCTGTCAGCAACAGGAGCGCAGCGGCGGTCCGAAACCGGTTTCGGTAGGGCGAAGTGATCTTGTGCGGCCGCGGGTTCTTTCCAGGCTCTTCCTCCGCGGCATCCATATCTACACCTTCCAGCCAGGTCAGCACGTTTTGTTGCAGGTGTTGCTCCGACAGGCGCTCCATAGCGCGCAGGGTAAGCCGATGGAGGTCAACCTGCTCTGCCAGCGCGGGGTCGGCGGCCACTTCTGCCTGGAAGGCGGCGGCTTCGGCGGTGGGCAGGTTGCCTTTCAGCCAAGCCTCTATTTTATCGGTAAGTTGTTCGTCAGCCATAGCAGTTGTTGTCTTCCAGATATTTTCTGATATGCGGGTTTGCGATGAGGTATTCTTTGAATTTCACCTGACACTGCCACTTTTCCGTTTTGGCAACACTTTCATTTCTAAAGCCCATTTCTTTCGTGATTTCTTTCATGCTGTGCTTATTTTCAAACAACAGCAGGATTTTTTTACAACGCGCGCCGATGCCGGCAAGGGCTTTTTCCAGGAGTTCGCGACAGTCGTTTTGGCGAAACCAGTTGCTTATGGCTTCTTCTTCTCCCCCTGAGTACAACCTGATCCCCTCATCTCCCGAATCTTTCTTTCGCTGACGCAGGACATACCATGCCGCGCGAATGGTCGCGCCGGTCAAATATGTTTTCAGCGAGGCGGTTGCCAAAAAATCGTAGCCGGTAGTAGTTTGTATCCGTTTGTCCACACCTATGCAGGCAATCGAAAAAGCCGCTCTCGCCTCGTGCTCGTCGCATCTGGCTCTCCTGATGGCAGTGCCACAGCAGTAGCCGCCCCAGTTTTTGGTGATGTGCCGCCAAACATCTTCACGC
>JAKLJF010000673.1 GCA_023151335.1 Thermoanaerobaculia bacterium
CAGGCTACGACGACGGCTCCGTCGTATTTTGGGACATTGGCAGCGGACAAGCCCGGTTTAAATGGGCCAAGCCTCCGATCCGCGATAATGAAGACTTCCCTCCGGTGATCCGCCTGCGGTTTACCGACGGCGGGCGGCGCCTTCAGATGTTGTTGTTTGGCTATGTTTTACTCACCCGTGACGTGGCGCTCTCGCTCGTAAGAGCCGGGGTACAAACCGATTACCGGAAACTGATCTCTTTTCTGCCCAACCAGATCCGGGAGTACAACCTGGAACAGGCGCTTGATTATCCCAACAACTTTGCCCGCCTGGCCAATTCAAGCGACTTGCCGCTGATCCGTTCTTTTTTCGATTATTATCGCGAATCGGCCATTTACAGCAATAACATCCAGCGGGTAAGCAATTATTGCGACCGGGCCCTGGTGTTGTTTGGCCAACTGGATGCAGGCGCCCAAAACGTGCTGCGGCCCATTTTGCTGGAAATGTATGAAGACTATCACTGGAAATTGCTCCTGCGCGGACATACCGAGGCGGCTGAAAAGGTAGCGAATACCATGCTGCGCGATTTCGAAAGCCCGCTTTCCGCCACCCTGGCCGCGGCCAATTCGGCGTTGCTACGGAATGACCAGCGCACGGCTGCCCGGCATTATGCCGACTGGGCTTTGCGCACTGCCGAACAAGGCGACAATAACGGGGTAATTCCCCAAAGCACCCTCGATAGCCTGCACGCCAGAATACGCCAATTGCAGGAATACGATCTGCTCCAGCCCGATCAACTGGAGTGTTTATGCGATTTGTTCGGATTCCTGCCCTCCTATCAAACCCTGTGCGAAGGCACGCCCACAGAAATAGCGCTGAGCGGGCTCGATCCGACCACCCGCTTGCAATGGGATAATTTCAGGCGTTTGAACAAAGTAGCCTGGATCAGAAACAACCCTGAAAAAGTACAAATACTGGAAAAAGCAATGGACAATGTGCGGCTGTTGCAACGCCAAAACAAATCGGTTTACCGGCGGGAACTGGAAAAAGTCACGTTGGCGCTACAGCAGGCCTGGCTCGAATGGGCAGTCTTCGAACAAGGGAATACCCGCTCTTTAAACCTGTATAAGAAAGCCATAGACGGTTTAAATGTGCCCGGCCCGTTTGAATCGCCGGCCCGGGAGATAACCCGCCTGTCCAGGCTGTCGAATTATTACCTGTTCTACGGCAGCGCCCTGCTCGATGCCGATAAATCGGCCGATGCGCTGCCCGCCTTTAAACTGGGGATACAGGCTGCCGACCGCTTGTTGCAACTGATCGGGGCAGATTCATCGCGGCACAAATGGTACCGCAATGAACTGCACGCAAAACTGTACACCCAAATTGGCCTGGCCCAACTGCTGGAAGGCGACGCGGCGGCAGCCGAACAAGCCTTCGAAGCGTCGCGTAATGCCAGCACCCAGGGAATCAACGACCTGTATTTCGGCCATGCCGCCCTGCTCAGGGGCGATGATGTGGAGGCCCTGCTCAATTATGGAGATATTTACAACGAGGAAGTCCTGGCTCAGGCACTGTTGCACATCTATCGCATGGCGCGCCGCCAGGCCGCTCACCGGGACCGACTGTCCGCCTTTTCGTCAAGCCTGTACAAAGCGCGCCTGGCTACCAACCAACAGATGGATGCCGGAATAGCCCAATACTACCTGGCCGAACAAAAACGCGAATATTTTTCCAACCTGGAATTGTGGGATTCCACCCTGCTGTGGAATCTGGCAGCGCTGGATCATGTTACACGGCTGTTGAACAGGGACACTACCGCCGCTTTTTGGCAAAGCCGGTACCTCGATGTGCTGCTCAACCAGACTTTTTACCTCCTGTTCCAGAAAAACGACACCAGCCGGTTTTCCGAAGTGATCCGATATGCGCACATGTCCGAACGTTTCCCGGATCAGGGCGGCTTTTATTACGAAAGCCGTTATTTGTTTTATACCAACCTTGCACATGCTTATTGGTTGCGGCAAAAACCCGGCGACCGGGAACTGGCGGTTCAATATTACCAGGCATTCCTGCAAAACGATTTGAACCGGTATGATCCCTGGGAATTGCTGCTCAAGGATTTTCGCGACCTGGCCCATGCCGGGGTCAAATGGCCTGACCTGGCCGGTTTGATCCGTCAAATTCGCCCGGCAGCCGCCTTGACAGTGCCCGAAGACTGGGAAGAATTGGGCATTAAACCGCCGGAAGAACGCTGATCGTCTGATGAAAAAAGTAAGATTTGGGCAGAATCTGCCGGGAGCAGAGAAATATATTTTGGACAAAACCCGCCGCCGCCAATTTTTACAACTATCCGTTACCTTTGCGGGCCAACCGCTCTGTCTATGACCACCACTACGACATCCCTTTTACAGGATACCGAAAACTTTGTACGGGAATATTTTGCTGAAAACGTGCCCGCCAAATTTGTGTTTCACGACTTCGAACACACGGTTCAAACGGTTGCCGCCGTCCGGTTGTTGGGGGAAGGTTTTCAACTGGACGAACGGGAATTGTTAATTATCCAACTGGCTACCTGGTTTCACGATACAGGTTACGCGCAAGGTCCGGAAGACCATGAAGAACGCAGTTGCGGGATTGCGGAGCGTTTTCTTACCGGTAAAATCCGGGCAGAGGACATCGAAACCGTGCTGACCTGCATCCGGGCGACAAAAGTGCCGCAACGCCCCTCCAACCTGCTGGAACAGGTGATTTGCGACGCCGACCTGAGCCACCTCGGCATGGATATTTACTGGCAACGCACCGGCAAATTAAGGCAGGAGTTTATTTTGACGCGCAACCGGATCATGAGCGAAGAAGAATGGGTCGATTTTGAACTCAACTTCCTGCTTGGCCATGAATACCACACGGTGGTGGCACAGGAAATGTTCAACAAGCGCAAAGCCAAACACATCCAGCAATTGTTGAAACAAAAACGCCGTCTGACCCCCGACAAGGCGCCTACGATCGAAGAACTCGCCCTGACGGAAGAAAAAGAAAAAAGCGGCAACCTCAACAAAGCCCTTCGCGATACCGAAACTCAACTGAAACTTGCCCGCTTTGGCCGGGGGGTCGAAACCATGTATCGCACTACCTACCGCACCCATACCAACCTCAGCTCTATGGCCGATAGCAAGGCGAACCTGATGCTGTCGGTAAACGCGATCGTGATCTCTATCCTTGTATCCAACCTGTTGCCCAAATTAATGGATGGCGACGGTCGTTTTAATATGCAATTGGGCATCCCATCCGGCTTCTTACTGGCTACCTGCCTTGGGTCGATGGTGTTTGCCACCCTGAGCACCCGCCCCAAAGTGACGGAAGGGAAAGTAACCCGCGAAGCGATCAAGCAACGCAAAGCCAATTTGCTTTTCTTTGGCAATTTCTACAATATGCCCCTG
>JAKLJF010000674.1:0-2979 GCA_023151335.1 Thermoanaerobaculia bacterium
ATACTAAAAATAGCGCCTGCCCACGGAGCAATGTTTATACAGGTTGTTTTCATAGCAGAATAAAGCGGTCAAAAAAATTACCGGCTTCACATGCGAAAGACAGCATGGAAGCCGGTAACGTTGCACCGGTCACCCTTTTCAACCGGTATTAACTGCCGAAATGCCGGAATTTATCGGCGAATGGAAAAATCAGGCGTTCGCCTCTGCCATGTACGCTTCAATTGGCGGGCAAACGCAAACGAGGTTGCGATCGCCGTAAGCCTGATCGATGCGGCCAACCGTGGCCCAGAACTTCCAGCCCTGGCGGAGATAGGGCAAAGGGAAAGCTGCTTTGGAGCGGCTGTACTTGTACGGCCATTTATCGCCGCCGATGGTTTCCACCGTATGCGGGGCATTGTGCAGCACATTGTTGTCCGGGTCGTATTCGCCGGCGGCAATTTCGTCGATCTCTTTGCGGATCTCCAGCAAAGCGTCGCAGAAACGGTCGAGCTCGGCCTTGCTTTCGCTCTCGGTGGGTTCGATCATGATCGTACCGGCCACCGGGAACGACAGGGTGGGGGCGTGAAAACCGTAGTCCATCAGGCGTTTGGCCACATCTTCGGCGCTGACCACGGCTTTGAACGGACGCAGGTCGATGATCAGTTCATGCGCCGAACGGCCTTTTTCCCCCACGTACAAAACCTGGTAGGCTTCTTCGAGTCGGGCTTTCAGATAGTTGGCGTTCAGGATGGCGTATTTGGTCGCATCCGTTACGCCCTGTGCGCCGAGCATTTTTATATAAGCGTAAGAAATCAGCAGAATACTGGCGCTGCCCCAGGGCGCGGCGCTCACCGCGGGCGTACTTTCCACACCTCCTGTTTTGGCAAACACGTGACCGGGCAGATAAGGCGCCAGGCTGGCGTTGCAGCAAATCGGGCCCATGCCCGGGCCGCCGCCGCCATGCGGAATGGCGAAGGTTTTGTGCAAATTCAGGTGGCAGACGTCGGCGCCGATAATGGCGGGGCTGGTCAGGCCAACCTGGGCGTTCATATTGGCGCCGTCCATGTAAACTTTGCCGCCATATTGGTGGATAATTTCACAAATTTCATGGATCGCCGTTTCAAACACGCCGTGGGTGGAGGGGTAAGTGACCATCAGGCAAGCCAACCTGGCGGCATGTTGTCCGGCTTTTGCTTTTAAGTCGTCCACGTCGATATTGCCGCGATCGTCGCAGGCCACCACTACTACTTCCATGCCGGCCATGACGGCGCTGGCGGGATTGGTGCCGTGGGCAGAAGAGGGAATAAGAGCCACGTTGCGGTGGCCTTCATTGCGGGCCTGGTGATAGGCGCGAATGACCATCAGGCCGGCAAATTCGCCCTGGGCGCCCGAGTTGGGCTGCAGGGAGCAGGCTTCGAAGCCGGTAACGGCGCACAAATATTGTTCGAGTTCGCGGATGATCTGCTGATAGCCGCCGGTTTGCGATCCGGGGGCGAAGGGGTGAATGTTGGCCCACAATTCCCAGCTGACGGGGATCATTTGCGTGGCGGCATTCAGTTTCATGGTGCAGGAGCCCAGCGAGATCATTGAATGGGTCAGCGAGAGGTCGCGGTTTTCGAGCCGTTTGAGGTAGCGCATCATGTCGCTTTCGGTGTGGTAGCTATGGAAAACCGGGTGGGTCAGGTACTCTGATTCCCGCCGGAGTGCGGGAGGTATAGCACTTTCGGAAGCAGCAACAACGGGCCCGGCGCCGAAAACGGCGGCCATATCGTTCAAATCGCTTTCCGTGACCGTCTCGTCGATGCTGATCTGGATACCAGCGTTGTCGTAAAAAAAGTTGATACCTGCCGCCTCGGCTTTCTGGCGCAGCGCGGCCTGCCGCTCGGCCGGAACTTCGAGCCGGATCGTGTCAAAACAGGCGGCATGAGCCGTTTTAAAGCCGGCTTTGTCCAGGGCTTTGGCCAGGCTGAACGCCATAGTATGCGCCCGGCGGGCGATACCCCTGATGCCTTCCGGGCCGTGGTACACCGCGTACATGGCCGCCATGTTGGCCAGCAGGGCCTGGGCCGTGCAAATGTTGGAGGTGGCTTTTTCCCGGCGAATATGCTGTTCGCGCGTTTGGAGGGCCATGCGCAGGGCGCGGTTGCCATGACGGTCGATCGACACGCCGATGATCCGGCCGGGTATAACCCGCTTGAAATCTTCGGTAGTGGCAAAAAATGCCGCGTGCGGACCGCCGAAGCCGATCGGAACGCCAAAACGCTGGCTGTTGCCGACGGCGCAATCGGCGCCCCATTCACCCGGCGGCTTCAGCAGTGCCAGGGCCAGCAGATCGGTGGCGACACAAACAAAAACGCCGTGCGCTTTCGCTTTTTCCACAAACGCCCGGTAATCTTCCACTGCCCCGGTTTTATCGGGGTACTGGAGCAGTACGCCAAAAGTTTTTTCCGAAAACTGATATTCCTGCCAATCGCCGGTCACCAGCCGGATATTATACGGTAGCGCGCGCGTTTTCAGTACATCGAGCGTTTGGGGGAAAACCGAGCCGGCTACAAAAAATTCGTTGGCCTCCTGTCCTGCCTGCGCCCGTTTGTTTTTTTCGGCGTAAAACATGTGCATGGCCTCTGCCGCGGCCGTGCCCTCGTCGAGCAGGCTGGCATTGGCGATCGGCAGACCGGTCAGGTCGCTGACCATGGTTTGGAAATTGAGCAGGCTCTCCAAACGGCCCTGCGCTATTTCTGCCTGATAAGGCGTATATTGGGTATACCAACCCGGATTTTGAAACAGGTTGCGGGCAATAACAGAAGGTGTAATAGTGCCGTAATAGCCCATGCCGATGTAACTGCGCATCACCCGGTTGAGCCGGGCCGTATTTTTCAATTCCTGTAAAAACTCAAACTCCGAAAGCGGTTCCGGCAATTGAAGCGGCGTTTTCAGGCGGATCGAATCGGGTACCGTTTGTTCGATCAATTCGTCCAGGGAATTGACGCGCAGCACTTT
>JAKLJF010000674.1:3013-3408 GCA_023151335.1 Thermoanaerobaculia bacterium
ATTGAAGATAAAGTATGTTGGTCACAGAATGTGGTGGTAGTATGGGTTTCTGGTTAGAGGATTAGAGGGTTACTGGTTGGAGGGTGTGGCAGATCGTAGTCATGGGGCTAAAAAACAGCGCGAAGGTATACATTGTTCGTTGTGGCCGGCTAACCCGGATACACAAAAATTTCGGTCGTTCCCGATCGCTTCGTACCCTTGTGTAGGGGATAAAATGTTAAAATTTTTAACGCCGGGAAATAGCCCAACCGCTTCTCCGTTTTACGGGCAACCCTCCAACCAGTAAGCTTCAAACCCTCAAACCAGTAACCTTTAATCCTCATCGATTTCTATTCATCCTTAAATATCGGATTTATGCTTTGACTTCGCAATTGTTTCCTGCCGGCGTTGTGCCT
>JAKLJF010000675.1 GCA_023151335.1 Thermoanaerobaculia bacterium
CGATTTTCGGGTTACTGAGAAATTTTACGTCTTCTCTCGAAGCAGCCATATCGTTGGTAATGAATTAGCGGTGAAAAAATGGGTGAAACAGGCTTTAGCGGTTTTATTCGGCTTCCTCGTCGAGGTCGATCACCTCGGGCGCTGCAACGACTTCAGGAGCGGCAGGCGCAACAACCATTTCCTTTTTCTTCTTGCCGATACGGCCATTGCGTTTGTCGTCGTTGTATTTGATGCCGTACTTGTCGAGTTTGACCGTCAGGAAGCGCAGCAAACGCTCGTCGCGCTTCATGTTCAGTTCGAATTTGGTCAGCCAGTCGGCGGCTACGCAGCCGAACTCGATGCAGTAGTAAATACCGCTGGAACGCTTGTTGATCTGGTACGCCAACTGGCGTAAGCCCATTTCATCCACCGCCACAACGGTAGCGCCAAAGCCTTTCAGCTCGTTCTGGATGTGTGTTGCTGCCGATTTGACTTCATCGCCCGACAGCACTGGATCTACGATGAAGGTGACTTCGTAATGTCTCATTTTCAATTACTTGTGAAAAAATAAAAGAACTATCGCTTAAAGCGGGTGCAAAAGTAGAACATTCCGGCGGAATAACCAAGCAGCAAATACAACAAATCAAAGCAGGCGGCCGCAGAATTTTAACTAAAACTTCTGCATCCGAACTGTAACATACTTGTCTTTCGCGCTGTCTTGGGAATCGTTCCTGTATAATTCATCCTCCGGTTTTACGCCGTTAGTAGTTCACAGCAGGCCTTTTATCGCTCCTCAATTCCCTTTCATAGAAAAGAGGGTTATTTTAACAGGTTCTATGTATTGCATAATACCTGAAATACCGCATCTTTGTGCCGGAAACAAAAACAACGGTGTTTCACCGTCCTTCAGGTTTGCGAAACTTTCAACGTTTCGCAAAAGGGTGGTTTAATCCTCTGCTTACTCCTGAAAACGGAAACTACTCGACAACTAATAATTAAGTTATGAAAACCTTCCTGCTTGTCCTCACCGGCATGATAATGCTGGGCGCTTCCGTCGCGGCGCAAAAAATCGGCGGCCAAATCCATCAATCCGACGGCGCCCCTGCCGAATTCGCTACCGTACTGCTGTACAATGCCGCCGACACCACCCTTGTCAAAGGCAGCGTCTCCAACCCTCAGGGCGAATATGAATTCGAAAATGTTGCCCCCGGCCGTTACTTTATCAACACCGAACTGGTTGGCGCCGGAAAGGGCGCAACCGCTGCATTTGACTACAACGGCGGCGATAAAACACTGGAAGCCATTGTTTTACAGGAAAAAACGCAGGAACTCGGTACCGTTACCATCGTAGCCCGCCGGCCGGTGATAGAAGTACAGGCCGATAAAACCGTACTGAATGTGGAGGGCAACGTCAACTCTCAGGGCCAGAACGCCCTTGAACTGCTGCGCAAAGCCCCCGGCGTGGTGGTTGACAACAACGACCGGATCAGCCTGCGTGGTAAAAACGCGGTCCGCTTCCAGATCGACGGCCGCGATGTGCGCATGGACGGCAAAGACCTGGCCGACATCCTGAAGGGCATGCGGGCCGAAGATATCACGGCCATCGAAATGATCACCAATCCTTCGGCCAAATTCGATGCCTCGGGCAACGCCGGCATTATCAATATCAAAACCCGTAAGATCCGCACCGACGGTACCAACGGCTCCATCGGCGGCGAAGCCATCTTTGGCAAAACCCTGAAAGGCGGCGGAAACCTCTCGTTCAATCACCGGAACAAACGCATGAACGTTTTCGGCAATTACAGCAACCACTTTGGCAACTGGAAAAACGAACTCTACCTGCGCCGCGAACAGGCAGGCAAAGTTTTCGACCAGGCCAGCTTCATGGATGACAACAACAATAACCACAATTTTAAACTGGGCACCGACTTCTTCCTGAATTCCAGACACACCATCGGCTTCGTGGCCGACGGCCGCCATGCCCAGGGCCCCTGGGAAAACGACGCCCGTACCGACATTTATTCCCTCGATGCACCCAACCAGCTCGATTCGGTGCTGGTTGCCTCCAACCGGGTACCGCAAAACCGCAACAACTTCAATTTTAACCTCAACTACCGCTTCGCCGATACCAGCGGCCACGAACTGACGCTCGACGCCAACCGCGGTATTTACCGCTACCGCGCCGATTCCTACCAACCGAATTTCTACAAAGACCCTACGGAGCAGAATACCCTGTCGCAAAAAATTTACCGGAACAACACCCCCACCGATATCGGCATCTGGATGGTAAAGGCCGACTATGAACAACGGCTGTTCAAGGGCAAACTCGGCGTGGGAGTCAAATTCTCGCAGGTGGAAACCGATAATACCTTCGACTTTTTTAACGTGATCGACGAAACGCCGGTACCGGATATCAACCGCAGCAACCGTTTCGTATATGCGGAACTGGTCAGCGCCGCTTATGTAAATTACAACATCCAGGTAAAAAAATGGGGATTCCAGGCAGGTTTGCGCGCCGAACACACCGACTGGCAGGGCAACCTGACCAGCCTGAAACCAAATGGCAATGAATCGAACGGCGACAAATACCTGAGCTGGTTCCCCAGCGCGGCGCTGACCTGGAATATGAACGAGAAAAACCAGTTCGGCCTCACCTACAGCCGCCGTATCGACCGGCCCAACTACCGCGACCTTAATCCCTTCGAAGACCGCCTCGACGAATTGGCCTACAAAAAAGGCAATCCCTTTCTCCGGCCCCAGTTTACCAACAACCTGGAACTGACGCACACGTTCATGGGCATGCTGAACACGACGATCGGCTACAGCCACACCAACGACATGTTTACCGAAGTGATCGATACCACCGAAACCGACCGCACTTTTCTGACAAACGACAATGTGGCCGTCCAGGATAATTTTTCCATCAGCATCGGCGCGCCCATACCCATTGCCAAATGGTGGCAGGCTTACGTGAGCGTTACAGGCTTTATTGCTTCTTATGAAGCCAATTTTCGCGAGGGCTTTATGATCAATGAGACCTTTAAGGCAATAAACCTGTACAGCGAGCACACGTTCCACCTGCCCAAAGGCTGGTCGCTGCAATTGTCCGGCTGGTATAACTCCCCGTCAATCTGGGGCGCCGTTTTCCGCAGCAAAGCACAGGGGGCAATGGATTTCGGTATCAAAAAACAGTTCATGGAAGGCAAAGCCACCGCCAGCCTCTCCTTCGGAGACATTCTGGGCACCGCCGGCTGGAGCAGCGTAAACGACTTTACCCCCGGCCTTTATATGGCCGGACACGGTAACTGGGAGAGCCGCACCGTGCGTTGTAACCTGAGCTACCGCTTCGGTAATAATAACATCAAGGGCGCCCAGCAACGCAGGACCGGTATTGAGGACATCAATAAACGGATTGGGAAATAAAGGGGG
>JAKLJF010000676.1 GCA_023151335.1 Thermoanaerobaculia bacterium
TGAAAACGTATTCTTTCTTCAGCGTCTCATCGGTGCCTTCGATAAACCCGATCACATTGGAGCCTTTCAGGTGTTTTACTTCCTTGTCGAGGCGCACTTCGATATCCGATTTCACTTTTACCGGTTTAAAAGCCTCCTTGTTGCGCAGGTCGGCAAACTCTTCTTCGGCCTTTCCCGCTTTTTTACCCAAAATAGCATCGGCCACTTTTTGCGAGATAAAAGCGTTGTTGATCATCTCTTTTTCGGCCTTATCCGTGCCGGGGGATTGCGGTTTCCAGCCCCAGGTTGATAATTTGCGCCGGTTTGCCTTGAGGCTTTCCTCAAAATTGGGATCCACGATAAAGACCATGACGGCGCCTTTTTGTTTGGCCAGCTGAACTTTCCGGCGCCAGTTCAGCGCCCAGTCGGAGCGGAATTCATTCCCGGAAATCAGCGAATTGCCCTTGGTATCGAGCGGTTCACCGTCGTAGAACAGCACGGCCTTACCTTTCACGTCTGTTTTTCCGTAGTCATTGTATTTTTCATCTTCAATGCCATATCCCACAAAAACCACTTCTTTAAATTTAAGCAATGGCTGATCGGGGTTTTCGGAAGGGAAGACGTAAAAGTCGTCGCGGTTTTTAAATTCCTGACTGCCAACTTTCAGACCGATGTCGGTCCAGGATTCATTTTGCAGCTGGATGAACTGAAAATGGGTGCGGCGGTCGCCGACAGGCGGTAAACCCAGGTTTTTGAATTGCTGGGCGATAAAATCGGCGGCAAGCCGTTGCCCTTCTTCGCCGGTTTCGCGTCCGGCCATGGTTTTGGAGGCCAGCGTATCGATGAGGTATTTCATCTCATCGGCCGTGATCGTTTCCCCGAAAGGTTTGGCGTCGGGCAACTGGTAGTTGCGTTTGGATGATTTGGCGTTGTTAGTTCTGGTTGTAGAGTCTCCGGCAGGCGCTGGCTGGGCGAAAAGACAAAAGGCAGGCAAGAGCAGCAGGAGGAGCGAAACGCGAAATTTCATATAAGATGTAGTATTTTGTGCTTTACGATTGTAAGTTAAGGTCACGCACAGGCGATTTTTTGAACGCGGCGCTCGTGGCGTCCGCCTTCGAAAGCGGTGCTGAGGAAAATGCGGACCATGGCCTGGGCCACTATTTCCGGAACGAAACGGGCCGGCAGGGCGATCACGTTGGCGTCGTTGTGTTGCCGGGCCAGCATGGCAATTTCTTCTGTCCAGCAAACGGCACATCGGATGCCCTGGTGTTTGTTGGCGGTAATGGCCACGCCATTGCCGCTTCCGCAGATCACCACGCCCTGATCGGCTTGCCCGCTTTCCACGGCCTCGGCCACGGCATGGGCAAAATCGGGGTAGTCGACGGAATCGGCAGAGTGTGTGCCATAGTCCAGCACCATGTGTCCCTGTTTTTGCAACATTTCCACCAGCCCGTCTTTGTAGGGGAAGCCCGCGTGATCGCAGCCAATAGCGATTTTCATATTATGCAGTTAAAGATGAAAAATTTCGGGTCGCAAAGATACTGCTTTGACAGAAAGACGTCTTTGCTCATTTTTGCCTTTTGCCGAATAAAGTGTTTAAAGCAGTAAACGTACTTTTGGCCCCGCTTGTTTACTATTTTCGGGACTTGCCTGTCGGATGTATTTTTTACGTTTAAACCTATATCGCCGGATTCATGCGAAAATTCTTGTTGTTTATCTTTATCCTTAACCCTGCCTTCTTTGCCCTTCAAGCTCAAAACACCGGAACTGAAAATATTTGGCGCGAAAAAGTGGCCCCTGAAATCCGGGCCGCTTTCGACCGCGGAGAAACCGCGGATCTGCTGGTGGTCTTTCGCGAAAAAGCGGATTTGAGCAGCGCCCGGTTTGTCCGGGGCAAAACAGCCAAAGCCCGGTTCGTATATGACCGGCTGATCGAAACAGCCACCCGTTCACAAGCCAGCGCTATCCGCCTGCTGCGCGACCGGCAGGCAAAAGTCAACAGTTTTTTCCTGGTCAATGCCATTGCTGTGGCCGATGCTTCGCCGGAAGTCATTCGGGCGCTGGCTGCACTTCCCGAAGTGGCCGGCATAGCGCCCGACCCGGAAGTAACGCTCGAAATTCCCCGGCAAGGCCAGTCATTGCCGGCAGAGCGTGGCGCCGTGGAGTGGGGCGTTCAAAAAATAAATGCGCCTGCCGTATGGGCTTTGGGTTATTCCGGTCAGGGCATAACCATTGGCGGCGCCGACACCGGTTATGAGTGGGAGCATCCCGCGCTGAAATCGCACTACCGTGGCTGGAATGGACAAAGCGGCACGGCCAATCATCACTACAACTGGCACGACGCCGTGCACGAGATCAGTCCGCTCAGCGGCGACAGCATCCCCGATCCGGCCAATAACCCCTGCGGCGTAAATGCACAGGCGCCCTGCGACGATCACAACCACGGCACGCACACCATGGGCACCATGACCGGCGACGACGGCATGGGCAACCAGATCGGCGTGGCGCCGGGCGCCCAATGGGTCGGGTGCCGCAACATGGAGCGCGGCAACGGCAAAACTTCCGGCTACATCGAATGTTTCGAGTGGTTTCTGGCGCCCACCGACCTGGATGGGAAAAACCCGGATGTTTCAAAGGCCCCGCACGTGATCAATAACTCCTGGTATTGCTCGTACGAAGAAGGCTGCACCGATCTGACTGTAATGGAACTGATGCGTATCGCAGTGGCCAACCTGAAGGCCTCCGGCGTGGTGGTGGTAGTCAGCAACGGCAACTCCGGCGGTTTCGGATGCGGCAGCACGAGCGGCCCGCCTGCTTTTTTTGAAGAAAGTTTCAGCGTGGGCGCCACGGAAAGCAACGACAGCATCACCGGCTTCAGCAGCCGCGGTCCCGTACTGATAGATGGGAGCATGCGAACCAAACCCAACGTGGTGGCGCCCGGCGCCGGCATACGTTCGGCGGTGCGCTACGGCGGGTACCAGCATTTCTGGGGTACCAGCATGGCGGGCCCGCACGTGGCGGGCTTGGTGGCGCTGGTGTTGTCGGCCCGCCCCGATCTGGCCGGCGAAGTGGATGTCATTGAAAACATCGTCGAGCAAACGGCTGTTCCCAAATTCGGCGCCACCGATTGCTCCGACAACGGCGGCCAGAACTACCCGAACAACACCTACGGTTATGGCCGGGTAAATGCCCTGGCAGCCGTACAGAAAGCGCTCGATTTCAGTCCGGTATCAACTGCCGAGCCGTTGGCGCCCGAGGTAAGGATTTATCCGAACCCGGTTTCGGAAGAAGCAATTTTTGACATACAGTACGTTTCTGGCAAAACAACGCTGGATGTCTTCAGCGCCGACGGCAAACGGGTATTTAACGAAACCTGGACGGCAGCAGAGCGCCAATTGATCCCGGTTCAGCTGCAAAACGTGCCCAAG
>JAKLJF010000677.1 GCA_023151335.1 Thermoanaerobaculia bacterium
GCATTAAATAAACCATTTTATATTATGAATAAGAGTGAAAAGACAAAATTTGATCTGGAACAACGGTTAGTTGAATTTGCCGTTCGTGTTATCGATTTGGCAGAAGCCTTGCCTAAGACATTCGTAGGTAAACATATAGGCGGCCAGATCATACGTTCCGGTACCTCGCCCGCCTTAAATTACGCTGAAGCGCAGGCAGCGGAGTCCATGGCCGATTTTGTGCATAAAATGAAAATATGCCTGAAAGAACTCCGGGAGACATTGGTGAGTCTCAAGATAATTTTACAGAAAGGGTATTTCAAAACGGAGCGACTTGATCCGCTTCTCAAAGAGAATGACGAATTAATTGCGATTTTCGTGAAAAGTGTCAACACGGCAAAAGTTAACAGCGCTAAAGGGAAGGAATAAGTCTCCTTACATTTACCAACGCCTGGCGTATATTCACCAAAATCCGGTGCGGGCCGGCTGGGTGGAAGCGGCTGAGCAATACCGGTATATCAGTGCGGTGGACTATGCCGGAGGTAAGGGCTTGTTGGACATCTCGGTTATTGATATTGCGCCGACAATTGGATATGTGTATATGGATGATTTGGGATAATTCAACGAACTATTCCGGACAAAGTCCGACAGATATTAGGCCGAAGTCTGAAGACCATTTGCTCCTACCCAAGGTCGGGGAATATCCAATGTCACCGCACCTGCACAAAAAACTGCATCAACGCCGGCTCTTTCTCCAGCGACGTACCCGGGGTGAAAATTACCGTCGTACTATCGGCGGGTGTTGCCGGCACAAGCGCCACCGGGCGGTCGCGGTACACCACTTTTTCGCGCCACACCACGCGCTCGCGCCACAGCGGTTTTTCAAGGTACACCGTGTCCGACTGCCGCTGCACAATTGCCACCGGAACTTCCCGTATCACAGGCTTTTGAAAAAACAGGGTTGCCGCTACCGCCATTGCCACTGCCGCCGCGGCCTGCCACCACGGGATGCGGTAGGGCCGGCGCCTGGCGGCCACTGCCGCGCCGGCCATGTGCGTGAGCAGGCGCGCGCGCAAGGGCGCAGCCGGGCCGGGGCCGGGGTCGAGGGCCGGAGCCGCGCTGAGCAAGGCGTGTAATTGATTGTATGCTTCCGGCGACATCCCGGCCAGCACTTCGGCGCGTTCGGCTTCGTCGAGTTGTTCGAAAGACTTTTCGAGTGCAAGGTTTTCAATACGTTCATTCATGATCAATCCTTGAAAACAGTGAGGCGTTCGGAAATTTTTTGAAGGGCATAGTGCAGCCGCGATTTCACGGTGCCTTCGGGACATTGGAGAATGACGGCTATTTCGGCCACGCTCAATTCCTCCTGGTAGCGCAGCACAAAACATTGCCGGTGCGTGTCGCTTAGGGCATCGATGGCCAGCCGCAGGCTTGTTTCAAACAAATCCCGGTCGAGCTGTTCGGGCAGACCCTGATCCGGCGCTTTGGTATCCGTCGTTTCGGGCCAATCGGAGTCGGCCGGTTTTTTCCGGCGGTATTCGTTTTTGCACATATTGGCAGCCAGCGCATACAGCCAGGTGCGGAAAGGCCGGGCGGGGTCGTACAGATGCGGTTTTTCAATAATTTTCAAAAACAACTCCTGTGTAAAATCGTCGGCCCGGGCGGCATCGCGCCCCAGCATCCGGAAGAAATACCGGTGAATTGGCCGGTTGTAGCGGTCGTACAATTCGGCAAATGCGCGTTCCTGACGCCGTGCGATGGCCTGCATCAGCGCGGCGTCGGGCAAGTCGCGATAGTCGGTTTTAAAAAAAGTCCACACGGGCCGGCGTTTTATTCCTCTATGACTTCCATGAACACCCGGAAGCCGAGGGTTGGGCTGGGGCCCGAATATTTGCCCTGGGTTTGTATCTGGGCGTAGTAGGGAATGTCCTGAAAACTGCCGCCCATGCTGACGCCCGGTGTACCGGTCATTTCGGCCACGTTGCCACTCATGCAGTACAGGCCGAAATCGTTGGGAAAATAGGAAGCGGCCGGCACGGTAAAAAAACCGCCGTCGTTGGCGCCGCTGTCTTTGTCGTCGGGGCAATCGCCGCAGGGTTCGGTGGCGTTAATATTGAGCAGATAGCAGCCTTTGGCGTTGCGGATAAAATACCCGCCCCAGGGATAGGGAACGTCTTTGCGACCGGCCGCGGCCGCCACACTCCACTCTTCGGGGTTCGGCAGGCGGAAGCGTACCTTTTTGAACTTTTTTCTGCCCGGGGCGGCATTATACACCTGGGTGATCCAGTCGCAGTAGTGTTGGGCGGCTTCGAGACTGATGTTTTGTACGGGCATATCGGGTCCGTCGGGGTGACCGTGTTTGAACAACATGGCGTCGGGCAGGTGGCGCAGGGATTCGGGCAGCAGGCTGCGCCAGTCGGTTTTTTCAATCCGGCAAAGTTCAAGCCCGTCGAAATCGCGGTTGTTCAGCAGGTCGGCCAGAAACAGTTCATACTGGCTGTTGGTCACTTCGGTTTCGCCGGCATAGAGCCTTTCCGCCACCTTTTTCATCGGTTTTTCCAGACCTTTTATCGTAATGGCCGATACTGCCGGTTTGCCGGCAGGCGGTGTATCCAGTCCGAATGCCAGCCGGACGTCGTTTTCGCGTTGGCCGGACAGGCCGATGCGCAGGGCAAGGTTTTCGATGCGCGCTGCTTTGGCCAGCTCGCCGACGGCCCGGTAGTGCCGGTGCAGGAGCAGTAGGGCGGGAATATAGTTGAGGTTCATGCGGGCCACGGTTTCGGGCTCCTTTTCCTGCCCAATACTGAACTCCAGGTAGTCGGTGCGAAAGCGGTTTTCAAAATTATACCGGAGCGCGGCAATATTGTCGAAAGGTTGGTCGCTGTATTTCAGGGCGAGGCCGGTGAGGTACATGTTGGCCCGGTCGGTACGCAGGAATTCCTGGTCGCTCATGATCCCGAGATAGGTGGGCACCGTCGGATGGCTGGCGGGGATCGGGCTCGATGCTAGTTGGCGCACAAATTCGGGTAACGTGGCGCCGGGTTTTACCCAGTCGAGCCCGCGGGTACGCACGATAAAATCGCGGTATTGCGGATTTTCGAGCAACAGAACGTTCAGAATGATCACGTCGGGCCGTATCTGAAGCGCGTATTGCAGCATCAGGGCCGGGTAGGTGTCGCTATCGGTGTGCGTGAACAACACCGCGTTGTCATCCACCGACATGAGGGCGTTGTAGTTCCAGTTGAGCACGCCGGTCGAGTAATCGCCGCTGGCATACCATTCGCGGCAAAGGGCGGCTACCTGTTCGCGGTTGCCGGCCAGTTCGGCTTCGCGGATGCGGGATTCGTAAGAAGGGCCGGCAGCGGAAGCGGGGGTGGTACAGGTCAAGGTTAAGAGCAGGGCAGGAATGGTGAATCGC
>JAKLJF010000678.1 GCA_023151335.1 Thermoanaerobaculia bacterium
GTCCGTGGATGGAGTATTCACCTATAGCCAAAGCGTCCTGTTGTTTAAAGGTAATGACATTCAGTCCGGCTGGCATAATATAGGTAACCCCGATACTTATCTTTCGTTGTCCCCCCTCTTAATTGACCAAAGCGTTTTCGCGGCAAAAAACACCGATACACCGGAAATTTACTATTACGCGGGCCGGTTCCCCGACGGGCGGCAGTACGAATATGCCCTGTACAAGAATGAATTGCCACTGGGCAGTCCCTTGCCGTCCAATAAGAAATTGCAGGTAAAGTCTCAGAATTCTCAACAGCCGAAACTGGACGGTTTGTTTGAGCAACTGAATACTGTTTTCAGACCCTATAAAAATACCGGCGTATGAACAGGACATCGCCATTCAAGTTTCTCGATTCTTATCAAAAAGACGATTTCGATGTGTTTTTTGGTCGGAGGCAACAAACAGAAGCGTTGTACGACGCCTTGAGCGGCGTCAAATTACTGCTTATGTATGGACCATCCGGTGCGGGAAAAACCAGTCTCGTTGAGTGCGGCCTGCGCAACCAGATATCGGATGCCGATTGGTTGGCGGTAACGATCCGGCGCAATAACGATATGAATGTATCGGTCTTTTCGCGTATTCGGGAACTATTGAGCCAGCCATTTGATGTCAATCCCGCCACACAGTTGCCTGAAGATGCCGGATTCGGGTTCGGCGATGCGGCGGCCATGTTGTTTTCCGAGCAGTATAAGCCGGTATATCTGCTGTTCGATCAGTTTGAAGAGTTGCTGATCCAGGGTGATGACGCCGAGAAACAGGCATTTTTTCTACGGCTGAATCAACTGATTCGTTTCAGAACACCCTGTCGCGTGATGCTCATCATGCGGGAGGAATTCATCGGTTACTTGTCGGAGTTTGAATCGTTTTGTCCGAATTTATTTCAGCACCGCTTTCGCCTCGAGAAAATGAACCGTTCCGATGTGCGGGAAGTGATTGTCAGCATCTTTAATGCCCCGCGATACCAATCTCATTTCACCGTGTCGGAACCGGAGCAATTGGCAAATAAAATTCTTACCCGACTACCCGACGACAGGAAAGAGATTGAACTGACGCATGTGCAGGTGTTCCTCAGCGAATTATGGGATAGAGCCGCCAGAAATGCAGCTGACCTGGACCGTCCTGCCATACAACCGGATTTGGTGCGCTCCGACGACAACCTGGAAGGCGTGTTGGATAGTTTTTTAAAAAAGCAACTCGCCGAACTGACGCCTGAATTTGGCGGAAAGGCGCCCATCGAACTGCTTTCTGCCATGATCTCTGAACGACACACTAAACTCCAGCCCGACGGGCGTGAACTGGAAAATCATTTTTCCAAAAACCGGATCGCCCTGTCGCGCCCGCTTCCTGAATTGCTGCACCAACTGGAACGCCGCCGTATCCTCCGTTCGCTGAGTATAGGCGACCAAATCCGCTACGAAATTAGCCACGACGTGCTGGCCCGCGTGGTAGGCCAAAGTCTGCCTGAAGAAATTAAACTCAGGGAAAAAGCCGAGGCCATATACCGGGTGTACGAAGGCCGGCAGGGCTATTTTACCCGGGATGACCTGGATTATTTGCGCCCCTTTGAGTCGTACCTGCCCCTCGGGGAGCAGGAATTATTGAGGAAGAGGATGGTGCAGAGTGAAAAGTGGATTGAATTGAATGAACAAACGGAATTAATAAAAGCACGACGCCGGCTGCGACAAACACGGTTTTTACTGGTTGCAGCAATGCTTGCAGTTATTTTGGCTGTATATTTTGGGAAGACTGCAATGGGTGAGAAAAATAAGGCGATTAGGCTCGCAGAAATAGCCTCGAATGAGCGTAATAAAGCTCAAAATGAACGCAATAAAGCCCAAATGGCATTGGAACAGGCTAAAATTGAACAAAAAAGGGCGGATGAAGCGGAAAAACAAAAGGAGATAGAAAAAATCAACAATGAATTAAATGAGATTCTTAGCAAAATAGATGGAATGCCTTCGGCTGAAAAGGAAATAAAATTAAGAAAGTTATATAATCTTTTAGAAGAAGATAAATTTAGAAACAACCAAAAAGAAATTTTAAAACAAATACGAAAACTAAAAAACGGATACAAATGAGAAATACATTATTTTTACTCATTATGACAATACATTTGTCTTCTGTAAATGCCCAAAGGTGTGACAACATAATATATTCTGATTTTATTCGAAAGGGAAAAGTACTAGTAGAGCGTGGCAGATACATAGATGCCATGGAATATTATAATTCAGCAAAGGATCATTGCCCCGATAGTACTAAAATAGTTTCATACTTGACTGATGAGCTGATACAAAAAATCGAGAATGAAAAAATAAAGACCCAAACACTTCTGAAAGGATCTCAACTTGTAACACAAGCGTTTGAGCAAAAAAATAAAAACATTACATATGCTGTCCGTTCCCTTGAAGCCTCGGAAAACATCTATCCTCAAAATGTCCTGGCAAAAAAATACAAAAGCGAAATCTTTTCCGACACCACCCTGGCCTACTACACCCGGAAATTACCCCATTCGGACGCCATCCTCGGCGCGGTGGCCGTATCTGCCGACGGGCGCCGATGGGTCACGGGCAGCAGGGACGGTTCCGCCCGGTTTTGGGATCAGGGTCAGGCCCGTTTGCGTTTTCCAGGTCCTTCAAATCACGAGGTTTTTGCATTGGATATGACGCCGGACGCCCGCTATGTGGTGATAACGTACCGGAATAAAAACCTGATCGGCACTGGAAAGTCGTATCTGTGGGATTTGGAGCAACCCAAAGCGCCGGCACAAGTTTTTGAGGAGCGAATCAGTATCATTCATTCGGTCGCAATCTCGGATGACGGCCGGTTTTTTATCACCGGTAGTAACGACGGCAAAGCCCGGCTGTATCAAAACGGGAAAAAAGACCTTATCGGTACGTTTGATTGCGGCGGTACGGTCAAAGGTCTGGCGCTTTCACCGGATGCCAGATTCGTGTTCACTGCCAACGACGAAAAAAGTGCCGTGTTATGGACTATTGACGGAAAAAAAATCGCGGAGTTCTCCGGGCGATATACCGCCGCGGCCATGAGCAAAGATGCTGAATACCTGGTTGCCGGAAGCGCCGAAGGCCTGGTTAACGTGTGGAAAAGAACCGGTTGCGACACCTGTTATCATCTGGCGCAAACGTTGGAAACGGCTCATTCGGAAAGAATATTTTCAGTAGCAATGTCTTCCGACGGCAGGAATTTCGCAACCGGGAGTATGGACAACACCGCGAAACTATGGGCGTTGGGCAATAACAGGCCGGTACAGGTATTTACCGGCGATGGCGCCGATGTGTACAGCGTCGATATTACGCCCAACGGAAAATATATTATTTCAGGTTGCGGCGAC
>JAKLJF010000679.1:0-341 GCA_023151335.1 Thermoanaerobaculia bacterium
TGCATGCACCGGCGCAGGTTTCTGGCTGCAGCAGGGTTATGTTTATGATTATATCCGGCGGCTCTCCCACAAGCGTGTTGGCTACCGCGGTACAGCCTTTGCTATCGCTTAGCGTAACGGTATAAACGCCGGCGATCAGCCCGGTAAGCGTTTGCCCGGTTTTCATGCCATTCCAGCTGAACGTGTAAGGCAATACTCCCCCCTGGGCAAAAACGGCAGCCGAACCGGTGTTTCCGCCAAAACAGGCCACATCAACGGTTTTTATGCTGTCGACCACCAGTCGCTTGGGTTCCCTTACATCTATCACGGTAACGGCGGTGCAACCCAGCGCGTCTGTTACT
>JAKLJF010000679.1:351-3385 GCA_023151335.1 Thermoanaerobaculia bacterium
CTTTCAGACTATCGGCAGTGGGGGTTTTGTCCCCGTTATCCCAAAGATAGGTATAAGGCGGCTGGGCACCGGTGGCCGTAATTGTCGCTTTCCCCGTCATAGTGCCGAAACAGGTGACCGAGTCCTGCGATACGGTAAATTTATATTTAATGCCCTGGCGTACCGAATCCTGCGTAACGGCCGTACAACCATTGTCGTCGGTGATGGTGACAGCATAACAACCCGCAAAAATATCCTGAATGATTTGGCCCGGCATAAGCGGCCCGCCCTGGCAGGCCCGCCAGGCGTAGGTGTAGGGTGGCGTACCGCCGCTTCCGCTGGCGCCGATCACGCCGTCGTCGCCGCCAAAACATTTGGCATGATGAATAGTATCTATCACGGCAACAAGCGGTGGCGGACTGTCAATAGTGAAGGAAATGGTATCGCGGCATCCGCTGGCATCCCGGACAATGACTGAGTGATCGCCCGGAGTAAAGAAGTTGGTAAAATTGCCGGAAGGGAAAGGCATGGGATTGCTGTCGGCAAAATATTGTACCGTACCCATGGCGCCACTTGTGATAATCAGTGCGGAACCATCTGACGCATCGGCGCAGCTCGCCGGATCTATGGCGTCAATACCTGCTTCCAATATACAATTGACGTATGTATTGGTAGCAGAGATGCTAATGGCGGAGCAGCCTGTAATGGCGCTCACAGCCCTTAATTCTACGACCACAACATCTCCGGGTAATAATCCGCCGATGGTATGCGACAAGGCGCCATTGGCCGTTATCCACGCGCTTCCATTAATACTGACTTCATAACTTTGAGCGAGCGGCACCGGATCCCAGGCCCAAACCATATTGCCGTTAGCCATTTCGACGACTTTAAGGTTGGCCGGGGCAGGAAGCAAACAAGCCGCTTCGCAGGAGAGCGCTGCCTCCCATCCGGCAGCTGTGCCACTTGCATTGGACACAAAGGTGAGGGTCAAACAGCCGCCCGGATTGTTCACAGAAGCCTGAACGGCGAATGGCTGACCGGCGGGGAAATCGCCGGAACAGGCTAATGGAGGCGCCAACACGTTGGAACCATCGAGGAAACATAACTCATCGCCCGGCGCCAGCTGTAAATCGTTGAAACTAAGCCGTATGAATTGGCCGTTGTCCGGACAAATTGTTGTGCTCAGGTTCTGGTTGTTGTTATAATTTCCGGTGTTGCCCCCACTATCATAAAAAACACCGCTACAGGAGGCAACAGGCGTGCCGTTCATCAGATACGTTTGCCCATAAACAGGACTCAGGAGAAGCAGGAATGCCCACGTAAGCGGTTTGTACATCATGAAGGGGGATGATCCGGAAGAATTAAACAGAGAATTGACTTGCAAAAAAAGACAAAATGCCTGATTCGGACAGGCCTGTTTTCGCTGCTTCCGGCAATTTAACACAATGGCAGCGGGCAGACTGCCCACTGCCTGCTGCTCACTTCCCTTTTTTCTTCTCTTCCTGGAATCGCATCACGTCTTCCATCACTTTGATGAGTTCTTCGGCGCCCACTTTTTTCATCAGGATCTCGTGTTTGCGGTCGAGGATAAAGATTTGCGGCGTCGATTGTACGTCGTAGAGCGTTTTATACCGGCTTTGCAGGTAGGGGTCATAAGTGTTGATGAAAAGATCGTCGCTGAATTCCTTTTCCTCCACACCTTTCCAGCAATCCGGGCCTTTGTCGGTGACTGCCGTGCAAACGTTGAACACTTTTACGCCCCGGTCTTTGAAATGTTTGGCAAAATCGACCATGAATGGGGCCGACTTTTTACAATGGCTGCAGTCGGGCGCCCAGAAGAACAGCACGGTATAGTCAGCGTCTACCTCCCAAAGGCTGATGGGCTGATCTTTGTTGTTTTTAACGACGATATTCGGAGCGATTTTGCCGATCAGGATCGGTTCGAGGCGGCGGGCGTTGTCGCAAATCTTGTCCAGGTCTTCCTTTTTTACCCAGGATGCGCCGCCGGTGCAATAGTATTTTTGCGCCAGGTGCACGTAGCAGGCATCCATGCCGACAAATTTGGATTTGGCGTAGGTATTGAGGAAGTGAATGAGATAAAATTTGTACGTCTCCGGCGCATTTTTCAGCTTGCCGATTATTTCATCCAGGGCTATGTTGATACTGTCGGGGTGTTGCGGTACAATTTTATTGACATACTGGTCAATTTTGGGATGTAGTACCGGGCTGCGCAGCATGCAAGGATCGGCGATATCCAGATTGTCGAAATAATGAGCGCGGTACCAGTAGTACTTTTTCATCTGGATATCCCTGTCGTCCTTTCCTGTAAACTCCGGGACTTCAGGTTCGGTAGAGCTCTTTATAATTTTTGCGGTCAGGGTGCCCGGGTGTTTGGCAATCAGGTCTTTCTGGTATTTTTTGACCTGTTTATCCAGTTCGCCGCTTTTTTGCATAAGGCGGAGCGAATCGGCGGGGTTGCTCTTCAAACGATCCAGTTGGGCTTTGATCGTATCTGCTTGCACCCGCATTTTGCCCAGATAGTCGAGGTATTCGTAGAAGATCTGGTTGTCTTCCGAGCCTTTTGTTTTCATTTTGGCGACGACGTCTTTGGCGTCGGTACTGAGTGTGAAATCCTGGTCCGATTCCGGGAGCAGCACCTGGATAAAAGAGTTGTCCGGCTTCAGTACAAAAAGGTAAACGCCGCAGGGCAGGAGCGTGTCGGCCTTAAAGGTAAAATATCCGTCGTCGCCCAAAGTCACGGTGTCCTTAACGTATTGTTTGTCGCCGTAATGGAACCCGAGGATCAATTCCTTTTCGGCGTAGTTATCCAGTTTAGCCCGGATGTTATATCCTTTTTGGCTAAATGTTGGAAAAGCAGAAAAAAGAAACAACAGGGATAAAACGAATAAACGACTCATTATGCGAAGTAGTTTGAGTACAGGTGTCAATGACGGCACAAATATCTGCGACGCTCGTCCCGTCTGTTTCCAAATACACCGGGTCGGTTGCGCGTCAATGACGGCACAAATATCTGCGACGCTGCCTGTGTTGGAGG